>DASTNU010000544.1:0-8691 GCA_035720605.1 Longimicrobium sp.
GTCTTCCCAATCCGTTGATTGCGTTCGTGTCGGCGGACGTCAGCCCGCCTCCTCCTCCAGCCGGGTCCCCTTCCCCTCCGCCGCCGCGCGTCCCCAGGGGACGAACGGGTCGTGCGTGGAGACGAGCAGCCAGCGCTCCTCCACCGCGCGCCGCAGCAGCGCGCGCTTGCTCTCCAGCGTCACCAGCGGCTCCACGTCGTAGCCCATGATCCACGGCAGCGGCAGGTGCGCGAAGGTGGGGATGACGTCCGCCAGGAAGCACGCCGTCTCGTCCCCCGAGCGCACCAGCACCGACTGGTGGTGCGGGCAGTGGCCGGGCGTGCGCATCACCGAGATGCCGGGAACGATCTCCACATCGCCTTCGACCAGGTCGAGCCGCCCCGCCGCCATCACCGGCTCGTAGTTGTCCGGCAGGTAGCTGGCGCTGGTGCGCTCGTTGGCGAGATGCGCCCACTCCCACTCCCCGCGCTGCACGACGTAGCGGGCGTTGGGAAAGGCTACGCGCACCTGTCCCTCGCCGTCGCGGAAGGTGTTGCCCCCCGCGTGGTCGAAGTGCAGGTGCGTGTCGATGACGACGGCCACGTCCGCCGCCCGGAACCCCGCCTCCGCGATCAGCTCCTGCAGGCGGTCGGGATGCGACGGATCGGCCGGCGCGTTGTCCACCCCGTAGATGTCGCGGAACTTCTCGTTCTCCTTGTTCCCCAGCCCCGTCTCGATCAGCACCAGCGCGTCCGCCGTCTCCACGAGCAGGCAGCGGAGGGCGAGGGGGATGCGGTTGCGCTCGTCGGCGGGGATGCGCTTTTCCCACAGCGGCTTGGGGACGACGCCGAACATGGCGCCCCCGTCCAGCCGCTGCGTCCCCGCCTCCAGCGCGTGCAGCGTGAAGGCGCCCAGGCGCCGCGGCTGGATGCGCGGCGGCGCCGCCATGGCCGCCTGCGTCACGCGGCCTCCATCGACACCGGCATCGCCCTGCGCCGGCGCGACCTCCGCGGCTTGCGCCGGCGCAGCAGCTTCTGCAGCCCCTCCCAGTCCGTCACCCCCTGCTCCTCCGCCAGGTCGATCAGCCGCAGCAGCACGTGCGCCGTCGCCACCGCGTCGTCCAGCGCGCGATGGCGGTGGGCGATCTCCACCCCGAAGAAGAGCGCCAGCCCGTCCAGCGAGCGCGAGGGAAGCTGGGGAAGGAGCCGGCGCGACATCCGGACGGTGCACAGCTGCCGGCCGGAGAGCGTCATCCCCGTCGCCATCCCCATCTCGTGGCAGATGAAGCGCCAGTCGAACGCCGCGTTGTGCGCCACGAACACGCACCCCTCGATCGCCGACGACAGCTGCCGCGCCACCTCGGCGAAGCGCGGCTGCTCCGCCACCATCGCGTTGCTGATCCCCGTCAGCCCGGTGATGATCCCCGGGATCGGCCGCTCGGGGTTCACGAGCGTGCAGAAGGTGTCGCGCACCTCCCCGCCGGAGACGCGCACCGCGGCCACCTCCGTCACCCGGTGCCCGCGCGACGGCGCGCCGCCTGTCGTCTCCACGTCCACCACGACGAACTGCTCCTCGCGCAGCGGGCGCGGCGGCGCGGGCGCGTCCGGGTCCACCGGCGGCGCCACCGACCAGACGCCCTGCGCGTCCACGCGAAAGCGCGGGTCGCCCCCCAGCAGGGTGAAGACGGCCACCGCGGCCGCCCCCGCGCCGCCGGTGATCCCCAGCACCCGCCGCGCGACCTCCGGCGACGGCAGCGGCTCGGCGGTGAGCACGCGCAGCGCGCGGTCCGTCAGCGACCCGTCCCGCTCCAGGCGCACGCCGTCCAGCGGCAGGGCCAGCTGGCTCACCACGCGTCCTCGCGGCAGACGGGAAGGGTCATGCACCGCCCGCCCCCCCCGCCCCGCACCAGCTCGGCCCCGTCGAAGGCGATCACGGCGCGCTCGTCGTCCTCCAGCTCCACCTCGCCGGTAAGGAACTCGATGGCGTCGATGACCTTGAAGCCCGCCTCGCGCTCCAGCTCGCGCATGGTCGCCTCGTTGCGGCTGTAGCCCAGCACCACGCCCGGGCGTACCGCCACGAAGTTGCACCCGCTGGCCCACTGCTCCCGCTCCTGCCGGGTGGGGTGCTGTCCGCCGCACCAGACCGGCTGCAGCTCGCCCATCCCCACCTGCCTGAGCGCGGAGAAGACGTCGTCGTACGCCCTGACCCCGGCGTCGCCCGGGCGGTAGTGCAGCGCCGGCAGCCGGCTGGGGCCGAAGAAGTAGGGCGGATACACCACGCAGTGGGTGCGGTCCACCATGGTGAAGATCATGTCCAGGTGGATGGCCGGGCTGTCCGTGGGCAGCACCACCACCAGCACGTGGTCGATCCCCGCCTTCTCCTTGAGCCCCCCCACCAGCCCCTCGATGGCGCCGGGGCTGCTGCGCTCGGAAAGCCCCACCATCGCCAGGTCGGGGCGGATGATGAGCACGTCCCCGCCCTCGATGGTGTAGTCGTTGCGCAGCTCCTCGGTGCCGTCGTAGATGAAGCCGCCGTTGCGCAGCAGGGGATGGTAGCTGAAGAGCGCCTTCATCAGCAGCTCCTCCGTCCACCGCACCGCGTAGCGCATGGCGCCGATGATCACCCCCTCGTTCACCACCATCGCCGCGTCGCGGGTGAAGAAGAGGTTGGGAAGGGGCGGCAGCTCGTAGCTGACCTTGTTGAGCAGCTTGCTGATGGGCCCCTGCGGCGCCTCGCGCCCCTCGACGAAGCGGCGTATGAGCTCGTCGCCGGGGATCTCGTACAGCTCGCCCACCAGCGGCCCGGACGACGCCACCTCCATCACCCGGTTCACCAGGAACTTGCGCACCTCCGGCTCGTCCACGATGTCGGCGAGCAGGTCGCGGACGTCCAGGACCTCGGCAAAGCGCGAGAGCAGGGCGCGAAAGCGCTGGTGCTCGCGCCGCGCCTGCTCCAGGTCGATGATGTCGTCGTAGAGGTACTGCTCGCGGTTGGTGGGGGTGACCGCGAGGAGCTCGGGCCCGGGCGTATGGCAGATCACCGTCCGCAGACGGCCAATCTCCGAGGTGACGCGCACCGAGGGCAGGGAGGTACTCTTCTGATCGCTCATAGCCTGGAAAACATAGCACGGACCTGCGAAACCGGGCAACGGACCCCACTCCTCACCGCAGGCCCATACGGAGCGATACGCCGCCTCCGACGCTCCAGGTCGATCCCCCTGAAGAGTTTCACGCAGCGGACGCAGAACTGAGATGAGAGGACGCGGAGTCCTCTGCGCCCCCTCTTCTCTGCCTCTGTGTCCCTCTGCGTCAAACCGCTGTTCGGCAGCCTCCGCCGGGTGCTACCAGATGCGGACGGGGGTCTCGCGGACCATCGCGTCGCCCGGCCGGCAGCCGAACGCCTGCGCGAACTCCGCCATGTTGGCGATGGGCCCGATCGCCCGGAAGCGCCGCGGCGAGTGCGGGTCGGACTGCACCTGCACGCGCACCGCCTCGTCGCGCACCAGCCCGCGCCACGCCTGCGCCCAGGAGAGGAAGAAGCGCTGCTCGGGCGTAAAGCCGTCGACCGGCGAGCGGGGCGCGTTCCCCAGCGCCCGCTGCAGCCCGCCGTACGCCACGATCAGCCCGCCCAGGTCGCCGATGTTCTCGCCCAGCGTCAGCTCCCCGTTCACCCGCAGGCTGTCCACCGCCACGTACCCGCCGTACTGCTGCACCAGCACCTGCGTGCGGCGCCCGAACTCCGCCTTGTCCTCCGCCGTCCACCAGTCGGCGAAGTTGCCCTGCGCGTCGAACTGGCTTCCCTGGTCGTCGAAGCCGTGCATGATCTCGTGGCCGATGATGGCGCCCATGGCGCCGTAGTTCACCGCGTCGTCGGCCGCGGGGTCGAAGAACGGGGGCTGCATGATCCCGGCGGGAAAGACGATCTCGTTGCGCAGCGGGTTGTAGTACGCGTTCACCGTCTGCGGCGTCATCCCCCACTCCGCCCGGTCCACCGGCCGCCCCACCTTGGCGAACTGGCGGCGCGCCTCGAACTCCGCCGCGCGCCGTACGTTGCCGGCGTAGTCACCGCGCTCGATCTCCAGCGTGGAGTAGTCGCGCCACGTATCGGGGTAGCCGATCTTGGGATGGAAGGTGGCCAGCTTGGCCAGCGCCCGCTCGCGCGTCTGCGGCCCCATCCACTCCAGGGTGCGCAGGCGCTCCGCCAGCGCGGCGCGGATGTTGTCGATCATCGTCATGGCGCGCGCCTTGGCCTCGGGCGGGAACGCCTCCGCGACGTACAGCTGGCCCAGCGCCTCGCCCACCAGCGCGTCCACCGTGGCGCGCGACCGCTTCCAGCGCGGCTCCATCTGCGGCGTTCCCTGCAGGATGGTGCCGTAGAAGCGGAAGCTCTCGCCCTCGAAGGCGGAGCTCAGGTACGGCGCCGCGCCGCGCAGCAGGTTCCAGCGCAGGTACGCCCGCCAGTCTTCCACCGGCGCCTCGGCCAGCATCGCCTCCACCTCGGCGAAGAAGGCGCGGTGCGGAAAGGAGAAGCTCTCCGCCCGCACGCCGATAGCGTCCAGGAAGCGCGACCAGCGGAAGTGCGGCGTCACCTGCTCCGCCTCCGCCACCGTGGTGGGGTTGTAGAAGTTGGCCGGGTTGCGCAGCTCCACCGCGCCCAGCGACGTGCGGGCCAGCCGCGTCTCCATCGCCATCACCCGCTCCGCCTGCGCCCGCGCCGCCTCGGGCGGCGTGCCCGCCAGCGCCAGCATGTTCCCCACGTGCTCCACGTACTGCCGCCGCAGCTCCACGGAGCGCGCGTCGTCGCGCAGGTAGTAGTCCTTCTCCGGCAGCCCCAGCCCGCCCTGCACCACGTACAGGATGTTGGTGTCGCTGTCGCGCAGGTCCGCCTCCACCCCCGCGCCGAACAGCGGTCCCATTCCCCGCGCGTGGTGGTCGGCGACGAGCGCCGCCACCTCCTGCGGCGTGCGCAGCGCGTCGATGCGGGCCAGCTCCGCCTGGATCGGCTGGATCCCCAGCGCGTCGATGCGCGCGCTGTCCATGGCGCTGGCGTACAGGTCGCCCACCTTCTGCCGCACGCTGCCGCGGGGCTCGCCCGCCGCGGCAGCGTCTTCCAGGATGCGGCGCAGCAGCGCGTCGTTGCGCTCCACCAGCTCGCTGGCCGTCGTCCACGACGCGCGGTCGGACGGGATGCTGCTCCGCGCCAGCCAGCCGCCGTTGGCGTACTGGTAGAAGTCCACGCAGGCGCGGGCGCTCTCGTCCAGGTTGCGGCGGTCCAGCCCGTGGACGTTGGATACGAACGCCGCGGGGGTGGAGGGCTGCGCATCCATGCCGTCGGCGGGCGGCGCGGCCGCGGGAGCCGGCGCGGTGGCGCACGCACCGCAGAGCAGGAGGGCGCACACGGGCGCCGCGATGGGCTTCAGGGAGGCCATTGGGATTGAGCTCACGATTCCTGGGATGTCGCTCGGGAAACCACGATCAACCTACCGCGCGTGAGGGACGCGGGACAGCCTGGCGGGGCGTACGGCGGCAGGAATCCGCGGTGGAAGGTATCCAACCTCGCGCGGGGTGAGCCGGCCGGCAGGATCTCAGCCGCCGCGTTCACCCCGTCACCGTGTCACCGTGTCACCCCGTCACCGCTCAGCTCTTGTTGAGCGCGAAGGAGAGGCCTTCCAGCTCCAGGGTCACGTCCACGTTCTTCAGCGCCACCCCCCGCGGCACCTTGAGGCGCGCGGGCGCAAAGTTCAGGATGGCGCGCACCCCGCACCGCACCAGCCGGTCAACCACCTGCTGCGCCGCGTCCGCCGGCACCGCCACGATGGCGATGTCGATCTCCTCCGCGCGCAGCACGTCCTCCATCTCCTCGTCGTCGCGAATGGCCAGCCGGCCCCAGGTGGTGCCCACCTTGCGCGGGTCGGAGTCGAACACCGCGCGGATGTGAAAGCCGCGCCGCTCGAAGTCGCGGTAGCTGAACAGCGCCGAGCCCAGCTTGCCGGCGCCCACCAGCGCCACGCGCCAGGTAGTCTGCAGCCCCAGGATGGCCTGGATGCGCGAGAGCAGCTCGGGCACCGAGTACCCCAGCCCCCGCTTGCCGAACGATCCGAACAGGGACAGGTCCTTGCGCACCTGGGCGCTGGTGGTGCCGCCGCGGTCCGCCAGCTCGCCGCTGGAGATGGTCTCGGCGCCCGCGGCGTCGGCCTCCTGCAGCAGGCGAAGGTACAGCGAAAGCCGGCGCACCGCCGACTCGGAGATCTTCTTCATGCAGCCACTGTGGCCCTCTTACCTCGGGCGGCGCGCCCTGCGCCGCCTCGCTTTGTGAAATTCTTCACAAGATAGAAGAGAGGGCGCGGACCGTCAACTCGGACGGAATCCGCCAACTCTTAGGCCCACTTTCCGCCACATCCTGCGGAATCGAGCCGGAGCGTCCATTCTTTACAAATGGACAAACCGACCGTATATATCGAGACGAGCATCGTCAGCTACCTGGCCGCGAGCCCCAGCCGCCACCCGGTCACCGCGCGCAACCAGCGCCTGACGCACGAGTGGTGGAACACCCACCGCCACCGGTACGCGCTGTACACGTCGACACTGGTCGCCGACGAGGCCAGGAGTGGAGATCCTGTGCTTGCGAGACATCGGCTCGCACTGCTGCAGCCAATCCCCCGCTTGGAACCAGAGCGGGAAGAGGTGAGGGATCTCGCCAGGGAGTTGCGGGCGTACGTACCACTCCCTGCGAACGCACACGCCGACGCCCTGCACATCGCTCTGGCTGCGGTCGAAAAGAGGGCGTATCTCTTGACGTGGGATTCACGGCACATCGCGAATCCGCGATTGCACACTCGAATCGAGAAAGTCTGCGAGGCGCGCGGATTCACCATGCCCGTTCTCTGCACGCCTCGCGAGATGAAGGGAGGTTGAAATGCGGGAAGATCCCATTGTCAAAGAAATCCACGAGACCCGTGCGAGGATCCTCGCAAGCTTCGGGGGTGACTTCGATGCTTATCTCTCCCATCTAGAAGAACTTGCATTGGAGGAAAAAGCGCGGGGAATTCCCTACGCCTCTCCTTCGCCGCGTCATCGGAAAGGGGAGCGACCCGATGCAGCCTGAGGTTGGGTGAGCCTCATCCCGATTGGGAAGGTCCGATCGTCACCGATATCCACGCGATTCGGCGCCAGATATTATGGCGAGGTTCAACAACGACCTCTCGGAGAATGTCACATACCTGAATTCCCGGGACGATGAGTATCGCAGGCTTGGGTTCCGCTTCGCGTCTCTTCCACGCGTGAAGCCGCAGAAGTGCGAGACGGATGCGTTCTGAGTCGCCGGAAGCCACGATCAGCCAGATTGGCAGGGCACGACGAGAGGGGGACGCCGCGCGGCGTCCCCCTCTTTTCATTCCGCTGAGTCCCCAGCCGACACGCCAGGCGGCCGGGCGCCCCTTTGGCGCAAGGCGCGGGCGAGGTCCACGAAGCGCTCGGGAGGGAAGGCCTCCGGGCGGGCCTGCAGGTCCATCCCCAGCTCGCGGCCCAGCGCCTCCACCTGCTCCACCGAAAGCCCGTAGGCGTCGCGGAGGATGCGCTGGAACTGCTTGCGGCGCTGGCCAAAGGCGGCGCGGGTAAGCGTCCGCAGCGCCCGCTCGTCCTCCACCTCCACCCGCGGCGGGTGGTGCGGAACGACGCGCACGACGGCCGACTCCACGTCGGGGATGGGTCGGAAGGCCTTGCGGCCCACGCTCAGCACCCGCTCCGCGTCCGCGACGGCGCGCACGCCCACGGCCAGCGCGCCGTACGTCTTGCCCCCGGGCGGGGCCAGGATGCGGTCCGCCACCTCCTTCTGCACCATCAGCACGATCTCGCGCGGGCGCGGGCGGCGCTCCAGCAGGCCGAAGAGGATGGGGGTGGTGATGTTGTAGGGGATGTTGCCGATCACCTTGAGGCGCGCGGGGTCCTCCGCCACCTCCTCCAGCGGCACCTGCAGCACGTCGCGGTGGATCACCCGCACCGAGGGATCGCCCGCGAACTCCTCCACCAGCCGCCGCGCCAGCTCGTCGTCCAGCTCCACCAGCGTCAGGCGGCCCACCCGCCCCGCCAGGTGCCGGGTGAGCGCGCCCTGCCCGGGGCCGATCTCCATCACCTCGTCTTCCGGCGAGGGGTGGAGCGCGTCCACGATGCGGCGCTGGAGGTTGGGATCGACCAGGAAGTTCTGCCCCAGCGAGCGCTTGGCCCGCGGCGGCTGGCCGGGGTACGACGGGCGGTCCACCGGCGGGGTCAGATGCGGACGACCACGGCGGTGCGGTCGTCGGGGGGAACGTGGGTGGCCTCGCCGGCGCGGACGAAGAGGTGCTCCAGGATGGCCTCGGGGTGGTCCGCGCGGCGGCGGACGGCCTCGTCCACCAGCATCCGCTCCCCCTGCACCTCGCCCGCGTCCAGCGCGTCGGAAAGGCCGTCGGTGAAGAGGAAGAGCAGGTCCTGCCCCGCGGCCCACGCCACCTTCACCTCGCCGTAGGTGTCGCGGTCCACGATGCCGAAGGGCGGGTCGGTGGCCGCCAGCCGCTCGGCCGCGCCCGCGGCGGTGATGCGGAAGGCGTGGCCGTGCCCGGCGTTGGAGTAGGCGAGCGTCCCCGCCGCGGGGTCGATGACGGCGTAGAACAGGGTCAGGTACATCTCCGTGTTCTCCAGCTCGTCGATCACCGCGCGGTGGGTGCGGTGCAGCACC
>DASTNU010000545.1:0-4290 GCA_035720605.1 Longimicrobium sp.
CGTCCCCCGCCTCCGCGCGGTGGAAGGCGGCGTCGATGCACGCTTCCGTGGGCCCGTACAGGTTCCAAACCTCGGGGTGGATGCGCCCCAGCACCCGCGCCACCGCCTCGCGCGGCAGCGCCTCGCCGCCGCAGAAGAGCAGGCGCAGCGCACGGGCGTCCTCCAACCCCGGCTCCTCCGCCAGCACCTGCAGCAGCGCGGGCACCACCTGCAGGACGGTGATCCCTTCCTCCGCCAGCGTCCGCACCAGGTACACCGGGTCCTTCTCGCCGCCGGGGCGGGCGAGCACCAGCCGGGCCCCGCAGAGCAGCGGCGCCCAGAACTCCCACACCGAGGCGTCGAAGGTGGCCGGCGTCTTCTGCAGCACGCGGTCGTCCGCGGCCAGCGGAAAGCGCTCCAGCATCCAAGCCATGTGGTTGCCGAGCGCGCGGTGCGGCACCACCACGCCCTTGGGACGGCCGGTGGAGCCGGAGGTGTAGATGACGTACGCCGCGTTCTCCGGATCGACCTCCGGGAGCGGACCGTCCGGCACCGCCTCGTCCTCCGCCTCGCCGAGCACGACGACGCGCGCGGCGGTGGGAGGCAGCGTATCGCGCAGGTGGGGGTGGGTGAGGACCACGGAGGCGTCCGCATCCTCCAGCATGTAAGCCAGGCGCTCCGCCGGGTGCGTGGGATCCAGTGGCAGGTAGGCGCCGCCCGCCCTGAGCACCGCCAGCATCGCCACGACGAGCTCCACCGAACGCTGCAGGTGGATGCCCACGCGCGCCTCCGGCCCCACGCCCAGGGCGCGAAGCCGGTGTGCCAGGCGGTCCGCCCGCGCGTCGAGCTGCGCGTAGGTCAGCGCCTCCCTGCCCTGCACCACCGCGACCGCGTCCGGCGTCCGCCGCGCCTCTTCCGCGATGAGGACGTGCACCGGAGCTGCGGGGTACGGCGCATCCGTCCGGTTCCAGGCGTGGAGGACGGCGTCGCGCTCCTCCTCCGTCAGCAGCGGCAGCTCGCTGATCCGCCGATCCGCATCCTCCGCGATGCCTTCGAGCAGCACGCGCAGCCGCGCCAGGTGCGTGCGGATGGTGGACGCGTCGAAGAGCGCGGCGCGATACGTCAGGCCCAGCACCAGCCCCTCCGGCCGCTCCACCGCGGCCAGGCTCAGGTCGTGCTTGGCCGCCGCCCCGCCCAGGTCGAAACGCTCCGCGCGGACCTCCGGCAGCTCCAGCGTGGGCTCGCCGTCGTTCAAGAGGTTGAAGAACGCCTGGAAGAGGGGCGAGTGCGTCAGGCTGCGCTCCGGCTGCACCTCCTCCACCAGCCGCTCGAAGGGCAGGTCCTGCCGCGCGTACGCCTCCAGCATCGTCTCGCGTACGCGGCCGAGCAGCTGGCGGAAGGTGGGATCGCCCGACAGGTCGGTGCGCAGCGCCAGCGTGTTGACGAAGAAGCCGATCAGGCCGTCCGTCTCCGCCGCGGTGCGCCCGGCGATCGGGCTGCCGACCACCACGTCGTCCTGGCCGGCGCTGCGCGCCAGCAGCAGCTGCCAGGCGGCCAGCAGCGTCATGAAGAGCGTGGCCCCCTCCCGGCGCGAGAGCGACTGGATCGCCTGCGCCAGCTCCGCCGGCAGCACGATCCGCTCGCTGGCGCCTTGGGTGTCCTGCGCGGCGGTGCGCGGGCGGTCCGTGGGCAGCTCCAGCAGCGCGGGGGCGCCGGCCAGGCGCTCCTTCCACCACACCAGCTGCCGCTCCATCTCGCCGCCGGCAAGGTACTCGCGCTGCCAGACGGCGTAGTCCGCGTACTGCAGCGGCAGCTCCGCCAGCGGCGACGGCTCGCCGCGCCTGAAGGCGTCGTAGAGCACGGACAGCTCGCGGTAGAGCACCTCCCTGCTCCACCCGTCGCTGACCGTGTGGTGCATCACCAGCAGCAGGACGTGGTCGTCGTCTGCCAGCGGGAAGAGGAAGGCGCGGAAAAGCGGCCCGCGCGCCAGGTCGAAGGGGCGGAACGACTCCTCTCGGACGCGCCGCCGCGCCTGATCCTCGTCCACCACCGCCTGGACGTCCAGCCGCAGCTCGCCGGTGGGGGCGATCACCTGCGCCGGCTCCGCGCCATCCGCCGAGAAGGTGGTGCGCAGCGCCTCGTGGCGGTCCACGATCTCGCCCAGCGCGCGCTCCAGCGCCTGCACGTCCAGCGCGCCGCGCAGTCGGATGGCGGACGGCACGTTGTAGAGGGCGCCGCCGGGCTCCAGCTGGTCCAGGAACCACAGCCGCTGCTGCGCGAACGACAGCGGCAGCGGGCGGTCGCGGTCGATGGGGACGATCGGCGGCAGGGCGGCGCGCTCGCTCCCCGCGATCAGCCCCGCCAGCCCGGCGACGGTGGGATGCTCGAAGAGCGCGCGCAGCGGCACCTCGGCGCCGAACGCCTGGCGGATGCGGGCCACCACGCGCGTGGCCAGCAGCGAGTGCCCGCCCAGCACGAAGAAATCGTCGTGCACGCCCACGCGCTCGATGCGCAGCACGTCCGTCCAGATCCCCGCCAGCACCTCCTCCACCGGCGTGCGCGGCGCGACGTACGTGTCCTCCGAGCCGTACTCCGGCTCCGGGAGGGCGCGGCGGTCCACCTTGCCGTTGGCGGTCAGCGGCAGCGCCTCCAGCGCCACGAACGCCGACGGCAGCATGTAGTCCGGCAGCCGCGTCGCCAGCGCCTGCCGCAGCTCGTCCGCCGGCGGCGCCTCCCCATCCGCCGCGACCACGTAGGCCACCAGCCGCGTCTCGCCGTCGTCCGTCCGGGCGACGACCGCGGCCTCGCAGAGCGCGGGGTGTCCGGCCAGCACGGCGGCCACCTCCCCCGGCTCCACGCGGAAGCCGCGGATCTTCACCTGGTCGTCCACGCGGCCCAGGAACTCCAGCGACCCGTCCTCCAGCCGCCGCGCTCGGTCGCCGGTGCGGTACATCCGCGCCCCCGCGGCAGGCGCAAAGGGATCGGGGACGAAGCGCTCCGCCGTCATCCCCGGGCGCGCCAGGTAGCCGCGCCCCACCCCCGCCCCGCCGGCGAAGAGCTCGCCGGGGATGCCCACGGGCTGCTCCGCGCCCTGCGGGTCCAGCACGTACACGCGCGCACCGGGCAGCGGCCGCCCCAGCGGCACCGTCCCCGACGCCGCCGCGCGCAGCTGGTCGGCGAAACCCGCCAGCACGCCGACGGTGGTCTCCGTCGGGCCGTAGTGGTTCAGGATGCGCAGCTCCGGCGCGAGCTCGCGGATGGAATCGATCCACTCCGCCCGCGACGCCTCGCCGCCCAGCACCAGGCGGCGGCGCGGCAGCACCGCGGCCGGATCGCTCCCCGCAAGGAGGGCGGCCAGGTGCGACGGGGTGATCTTCAGCACGTCCACCGGCGCGCGGCGCATCAGCTCCGCGAACGCCTCCGCGTCCCCGCCGCGCTCGTGCGTGACCACGTGCAGCGCGCCGCCGGTGCAGAGCGCCGGGAAGACGCTGGTGTGGCCCAGGTCCGCCGCCAGCGTGGTGACCGTCGCGTAGCTGGCCCCTTCGGGGAGATCCAGCCGCGCCAGCACGCCGCCGACGTAGGAGGCCAGCTGGCGGTGCTCGATCATCACCCCCTTGGGCCGCCCGGTGCTGCCGGAGGTGTAGATGACGTACGCCAGCTGAGAGGGAATAGGGAATAGGGAATAGGGAATAGGGAGTGTCTCGGGATGCGAAGCGATCCGCTCCGCGTCGCCGTCAATCAGGACGAGCTGCGCGGGATGTGCGGCGGCGGAATCCGCCAGCTCGCGCGTGGCGATCACGACCGAAACGCCCGCGTCCGCCAGCGTCCCGGCGATGCGCTCCGCCGGCCAGGCGGGATCGACCGCGACGTAGGCGCCGCCGGCCTTCATCACCGCCAGCAGCGCGACGACGGCGTCCACGCCGCGCTCCAGGCAGATCCCTACCCGCGACTCCGCGCCCGCGCCGAGCGAACGGAGGTGGTGCGCCAGCCGGTTGGCCGAGGCGTTCGCCTGTGCGTACGACAGGGTGCGCTCCTCGCACACGAGCGCCGGTGCGTCCGGGGTGCGCACCGCCCACTCCTGGAAGCGCTCCACGACCGTCCACTCCGCCGGGGCGGCGTCCGCGTGGCTCCACGCGATCAGCCGGGCGCGCTCCTCCCGCGCCAGCAGCGGCACCCGCGAGGCGCGCTGGTCCGCGTCGGCCGCGAACGCCTCGAGCACGGCGCGCAGGTGGCCCAGCATCCGCCGCGCGGTGGAGGCGTGGAAGAGGTCGGTGGCGTACTGGAGCACCAGCACCAGCCCCTCCTCGCGCT
>DASTNU010000546.1:0-2957 GCA_035720605.1 Longimicrobium sp.
GGAATCCACGACCGGGAGGACATCGCTGGACGACACTGGACCGGACGCGGCGCCCGGCTCCGAGGAACTGGAGCAGCTCCTCCACACCGCTCTGCACGACCGGCGGGGCGAGACGGTCGAAGGCGGCTTCGTCGACCGGTGGGAATCGTACGCCTCGCGCGCCATCGACGCACTGGAAGAGATCTTCTCCCGCCGCGGCTTCTCCGACGCGGACGCGGGGCTGGTCCGCGCGGCGGTGCGCGACCCGGGCGCGCCCGCCGACGCCGCCGTCGCGCTCCTGGGTGAGCTGGGCCGGTGGACGCGGCCGCTGGTGGAGGAGCTGCTGGATGATCCGCTTCCCGCCGCGCGCACGGTCGCGGTGCGGGCCGGCGCGCGCCTGCTCCATCCGGTGTTCCTGCTGGGAAGCATCCGGGACGACGACGCGGCGGTCCGCGCCGCGGCGGTGCGGGCGCTGGCGGAGCGGCGGAACGACGTTCCGGGCGCAAAGGCGCACCTGGCGCGTGCCCTGGAAGACCCCGATCCCCGCGTCCGCATCGCGGCGGGAGAGACGAGTGGCTTCCTGGACGACCCGGCAGCCGGCGAGGCGCTGGTCCAGCGCGTCTACGCCGAACCGGAGGGCCGAACCCGCAGGTCGATCATCGCCGCCGTCGCCCGGACGGTGCGCTCGGAGGGAACCCACGTCGCCCCCGACACGCTGGCCCGCCGCATGGGAGAGCCGGTGCGGCAGATGCTGCTCCGCGAGCTGAGCCACGATGATCCCGCCATCCGAACGCGGGTCGCGTCCGCGCTGGAGCGCCTGCGCGGCGAAGACGTGGCCGCCGCGATGCTGGAGCGGCTCCGGATCGAGGAGGTCCACCCGGTCCGCGCCACCCTGCTGCTCTTCAACGGGTATCCCGCCGTGGCGGACCGCGCGCTCCCCGTGCTGGCCTCGCTCCTGGCGGCGGACGCGGACGCGCTCGTCCGCACGCGGGCGGCACACCTGCTGGAGGGCTTCGGCGCGGCGGCCGCGGCGCCGCTGCTGGCCGCGCTGGGCGACCCCGACGGGAACGTGCGCCGGGCGGCGGTGATGGGCCTGGGCCGGGTCGGCGACCTGCGCGTGCTCCCGGTGCTCGCCGACGAGCTCGCCAGGCCGGACAGCCGCGGCTTTCGGCGCGAGATCGAGAGCGCCATCCGCGACGTGGCGGCCAGAGCGACGGCCGCCGGACCGGCACCGCCACCGTCGCCGGCGCTCTCCGCCCGCATCCAGGCGTGGATCGACGGGCTGGAGCCCGAGCCGGGGAGCGGATGGCCGGTGCGCGTCTGCAAGGAGCAGCTGAACGCGCTTCCGCTGCACGCGTCGATCATCTACCTCTGGGCGCTCCGGCCGGACGGCACCCTGCTGTGCATGGACCACGAGGCGTTCGGCCATCCCACCGAACCGGAATCCGAGCCCCTGGCCGCGTTCGCGGCGATCGTCCAGGGCGCCCGCACCTATCCCGAGCTGCGGGAGCTCATCCCCGCCCCGCCGGCCCACGTGCAGCCGTGCGACAGCTGCGACGGCAACGGCTGGCGCGCGGACCGAAGCTTCTGCTCCAGCTGCCGCGGCTTCGGCTGGTGGATCCGGTGACCGGCGTGTGCCGCGACGTGGACGCCGTGTCGATTGCGGCCATACGGAACGCGCCGTATCTCTCCATTGCCGCTCCCCCTCCCGCGCTCCCCGCGCACGAGCCGGAGCGGCGCCCGACACCTTCACGCGGAGGGATGGCGATGAAGAAGCTGAGCCTGCAGCTGGACGAGCTGGTCGTGGAGACCTTCGAGCCCGCGGCCGCCGAGGCCGAGCGCCCGGGGACGGTCAAGGGGAACCAGAAGACGCCGCAGCCCTGCTGCACCGCCAGCTGCGGCGGCACCTGCGGCGCCAACCCCGCCAGCGACTGGCGGGAGAGAGAGGCAACGTTCACCAACTGTCCACAGTGCTGCGTCTGACCCGCGCGGCCCCGCTGCACGGCGGGGCCGCATCCACCCGGGGACCGGGAATGACGGGCGAACCGGTCCCCGCGGCGGCGCGTTCGGCCCGCCGGACGCGGAAAGGAAGGATCGAGATCCTCCTCCTCGCCTGCGCGCTGCTCCTCGCGGCCGCTTCGCCCGCGTCCGCGCACCCCGGCGTGGGGATCGTGCTGGACCGGCGGGGGAACGTGTTCTACACGGACCTGCATCACGTCTGGAGGATCGCGCCGGACGGGCGCCGGTCCATCGCCGTGCGCGACGTGCACACGCACGAGCTGGCCATCGACAGCGCTGGCAACCTGTTCGGCGAAGACAACCGCTACCAGGGCGGCGACCGCTACCGCCACCGCGTCTGGCGGCGCACCCCGGACGGCCGCGTGACGGACGTGGTGCCCTGGCGCGACGGGTTCTGGCGCGAGTACGGCTTCGTGTGGGACCGCGCGGGCGCCATGTACTGGGTGCAGTGCCCGGGGCGCGTGTGCACCATCCGCCGGCGCACGCGGGACGGGCGGACGAGCACCTTCGCGCCCGGCGTGCGCTTCGACCGCCAGATCAACTGGATCGCCGCCGGCCCCGACGGGTCGCTGTACGTGGTGGATGGGCCCGACCTGCGCCGGGTCACGCGTGAGGGACGGCTGACGACCGTGGCGCGCGGGCTGGGCGAGCACCTGATGGGGATGTGGCCGGACGGCCGGGGGAGCGTGTACGTGGCCGTCTATGGCGCCCGCGCCGTGGTGCGCGTCGGCGCGGACGGGCGGGTGGCCACGGTGGCCCGCACTCCCGCGCCGTGGGGACCGTCCGGCGTGGCGGTGGCGCCCAACGGCGACCTGTGGATCCTGGAGTACTCCACCAGCAACGAGGCGCGGGTGCGCCGCGTCGCCGCGAACGGGCGGGTGACGGTGTTCTGAGCGATGGCGGCCGATGGCGGCCGCCATCCCGCCTTGTAGGCCCACGGAATGCGCCCTGTTTTCCGG
>DASTNU010000547.1:0-3038 GCA_035720605.1 Longimicrobium sp.
CAGCCCTCCGATCACCGCGCGGCCCATCGGCGCGCGCTGCTCGCTGCCCTCGCCCAGCGCCATGGCCAGCGGCAGCATCCCGAAGATCATCGCCACCGTGGTCATGATGATCGGCCGCAGGCGGACGCGCGCCGAGGTCAGCAGCGCCTCGCGGCGGCTCATCCCCGCCTCGCGCTGCTGGTTGGTGAAGTCTACCAGCAGAATGCCGTTCTTGGTCACCAGCCCCATCAGCATGATGATGCCGATCATGGTGAACACGTTCAGGTTGCCGCCGGTGATCAGCAGCGCCAGCCCCACGCCGATGAAGGAGAGCGGCAGCGCCAGCATGATGGCCAGCGGCTGGAAGAAGGAGCCGAAGAGCGAGGCCAGGATGATGTAGATGAAGATCACCGCCATCCCCAGCGCCGCGCCCACGTACCCCTTGGTCTCCTCCAGGCTCTGCACGTCGCCGCGGAAGACGGCGCGGTAGCCGCTGGGGAGCGACGCCGCCTCCAGCGCCTGGCGCGCGTTCGCGGCCACGTCGCCCATGGCGTAGCCGGGGAGCACGCCGGCGCTGATGCTGATCTGCCGCTCCAGGGAGGCGCGCTCGATGGTCTGCGGGCCCATCCCGGCGTTCACCGTGGCCACCTGCGACAGCGGGATCATCACCGGTCGCCCCGTGCCGTCCACCGCGGTGCCGGGGACCACGATCCCCGCCACGTCCGCCGCCGAGGTCCGTACCGCCTCGGGGTAGATGACGACGACGTCGTGCGAGTAGCCCTGCTCGTCCTCCCACTGCGTGGCGCGCTGGCCGGTGAACAGCGGCTGCAGCGTCTGCGCGATGCTGGCGATGCCCACGCCGGCCGCCCAGGCCTGCTCGCGGTCCACGTCCACGTCCAGCTGCGGGATCTCGCCCTCCTGGCTGCTGGTGGGCTCCGCCACGCCCTCCACGGACCCCAGCACCTCCATCACCTGCTCCGCCACCAGCTTCAGCCGCCCCTGCTCCGGCCCCTGCACGTTCACCTGGATCGGCTGGCGGAAGCCGCCGAAGATGGTGGGCGTGCCGGTGATGTTGGCGCGCACTCCGGGCACCCCGGCCAGCCGCCCGCGCAGCGCGTCCTGGATCTCCTGCTGCGAGCGCTCGCGGTGGTCCCTGGGCTTCAGCCGCACGAAGATGCGGCCGGAGTTCGGCGAGCCGCGGAAGCCGCCGCCGATGGACATGTAGGTGAACTCCACCTCCGGCATCTCGCGCAGCATGCCGGCGACCGTGTGGCCGCGGTCCACCGTGTACTCCAGCCGGCTGCCGGGCGCCACGCGAAAGTTCACGTTGAACTCGCCGCCGTCGAAGTCCGGCACCCAGGTAAAGCCCAGCCGGGGGATGATGAGCATCGCCGCGATGATGCACGCCGCGGCGAAGGCCAGCACCGTCTTGCGGTGGTCCAGCGCCCACCCCAGCCGCCGCGGATAGCCGTCCGCCACCCGCTCGAAGCGGTCGTTGAAGGCCAGGGCGAAGCGCTTGATGGGGTTGCGGCGCCGCCGCGGCGAGCCGTGCTGCCCGATCTCCGGGTCCGGCCACACGCTCGACAGCATGGGGTCGAGCGTGAAGGAGACGAACAGCGACACCAGCACCGCGAACGCCACCACCACGCCGAACTGGAAGAAGATCAGCCCGATCTGCCCGCCCATGAACGCCACGGGGACGAACACCGCGATCACCGCCAGCGTCGTCGAGACGACGGCCAGGCCGATCTCGCTGGTGCCCTCCCTGGCGGCCCGGTGGTGGTCCTTCCCCATCTCCAGGTGCCGGACGATGTTCTCGCGCACCACGATGGCGTCGTCGATCAGCAGGCCGATGGCCAGCGACAGCGCCAGCAGCGTCATGGTGTTGATGGTGAAGCCGAACATCCACATCCCGAAGTACGCGGAGATGATGGAGATCGGCAGCGCCAGCCCGGTGATGATCGTGGAGCGCCAGCTGTTCAGGAAGAAGTAGATGATCATGATGCAGAGCACGGCGCCCAGCATCAGCTCGTGCTGCACGGACTCCAGGCTGGCGCGGATGCGGCGCGAGTCGTCGCTCACCACCGTCATCTTCACGTCGCTGGGCAGCTGCTCCTGCAGCTCCGCCACCGCCTCGCGCACCCGGTCCGCCACCTCCACCGTGTTGCTGCCGCTGATCTTCAGGATCTCGACGGAGAGGGCGCGGCCGTCGTTCAGAAAGCTGGCGCTGCGCGCCTCCGCGGTGCCGTCCACCACGGTCGCGACGTCGCCCAGCCGCACGGGGACGCCGTTGCGGACCGCCACCGTCACGCTGGCGAAGGCGCGCGGGTCTTCCACGCGGCCGGTGATGCGCACCAGCCGCTCCTGGTCGCCGCGGCGCACGCGGCCGGCGGGGACTTCCTGGTTCTCGCGCTGCAGCGCCCCCATCACCTGCTGCGGGCTGACCGCGTAGGAGCGCATGGCGTCCGGGTTCAGCTGCACCTGGATCTGCCGGTTGGTGCCGCCCACCAGGTTCACGCCACCCACGCCGGGGATGGCCTCCAGCCGGTTGCTGATCACCTCGTCGCCCAGCTCCGTCAGCTCGCGCAGGGGCCGGTCGGCGCTCTGCACGGCGATGGACATGATGGGGCGCTCGTTGGGATCGAAGCGGATGATGACGGGGTCCTGGATGTCCTCGGGAAGCTGCCGGCGGATGCGGGCGATCTTGGACTGCACCTCCTGCTGGGCGGCCATCACGTCCACGCCCAGCTGGAGCTGCACGCGCACCATGGAGCTGCCCTCCATGGAGGTGCTGGTGATCTCCTGGATCCCCTGCACGGTGTTCAGCGCCTCTTCGATGGGGCGCGACACCTCGCGCTCCATCACCTCGGGGCTGGCGCCGGGGTAGCTGGTCTGCGCCACCACGACGGGGTAGCTGACGTCGGGGTATTCGTCGATGGCCAGGCGCCGGTAGCCGGCGATGCCCAGCACCACCAGCGTCACCATCATCATGGTGGCGAACACCGGCCGCTTGATGGATACGTCGGAGAGGAACATCCCGCGTCTCCCGAGAATCGGGT
>DASTNU010000548.1:0-2121 GCA_035720605.1 Longimicrobium sp.
GTACGTCGCCCCGCGCACCCCGGCCGAAGCGGCGATTGCCGGCATCTGGGCCGAGGTGCTGCGCGTGGAGCGGGTGGGCGTCCACGATGGCTTCTTCGACCTGGGCGGGCACTCGCTGCTGGCCACGCGCGTGGTGTCGCGCATCCGCGAGCTCTTCCGGTGCGAGCTGCCGCTGCGCGCGCTCTTCGAGAACTCCACGGTCGCCGCGCTGGCGGCCGAGGTGGAGCGCCTGCGCGAGGGCGGCGGGGCCGCGGCGTCCGCCATCCTTCCCCGCGCCGCCCGCCGCCGCGGCGGACCGGACGCCCCGGCACCGCGCGAGGAGGCCGCGCCGGCGGTGGAGGTCGTGATGGAGGCCACGTCGGCGGTGGAGAGTGTGCTGGAGGCCACGCCGGCGGTGGAGGTCGTGATGGAGGAGGCCGACGCGCCGGTGCCGGCCGCGGCGGAGCTCCCGGAGGAGGAGAGCCGGGCGCTGCTGGGGCGGATGCTCGCCGCGCGGGGAGCACGCCGGCGGCGGCGGGCCGGCGGGCCGCCGATCGAGCCGGCGGACCGCGGCGCGCCGCTGGCGCTCTCCTTCGCCCAGCAGCGGCTCTGGTTCCTGGAGCAGCTGGGCGGGATGGGGAGCACCTACCACATCTCCCGGCGGCTGCGCCTCACCGGGCCGCTGGACCGCGGGGCGCTGGCCGCCGCGCTGGACCGCATCGTCCAGCGCCACGAGGCGCTGCGGACCACCTTCGCCGTGGTGAACGGAGAGCCGGAGCAGCGGATCGCTCCGGCGCGGGAGAGCCGCTTCCACCTCGCCGAGCACGACCTGCGCGACCACCCCGGGGCGGAGGAGGAGCTGCGGCGCCTGGTGGCCGAGGAGGCGGGCGCGCCCTTCGACCTTACGCGGGGGCCGCTCATCCGCGGGCGCCTGGCGCGGCTGGCGGACGACGAGCACGTGCTGCTGCTGACCATGCACCACGTGGTCTCCGACGGCTGGTCCATGGGCGTGCTGGTGCACGAGCTCAGCACCCTCTACGCCGCCTTCGGCCGCGGCGAGGAGGACCCGCTGCCCCCGCTCCCCGTGCAGTACGCCGACTACGCGGCGTGGCAGCGGCGCTGGGTGGAGGGCGAGGTGCTGGAGGAGCAGGCCGCGTACTGGACCCGCGCGCTGGCCGGCGCGCCGGCGGTGCTGGAGCTGCCGGCGGACCGCCCCCGTCCCGCGCGGCAGGACCACGCCGGCGCCGTCGTCCCCGTGGAGCTGGACGAGGCGCTGACCGCGGCGCTCCGGGCGCTGGGCCAGCGGCACGGCACCACCCTCTTCACCACCCTCATGGCGGGGTGGGCCGCCGTGCTGGGCCGGCTGGCGGTGCAGGACGACGTCGTCGTCGGCACGCCCACGGCAAACCGCGGCCGCGGCGAGATCGAGGGGCTGATCGGCTTCTTCGTCAACACCCTGGCGCTGCGCGTGGACCTCTCCGGCTCCCCCACCGTGGCGGAGCTGCTGGAGCGGGTGAAGGCGCGCTCGCTGGAGGCACAGCAGAACCAGGACATCCCCTTCGAGCAGGTGGTGGAGCGGGTGCAGGCGGTGCGCAGCCTGGCGCACACCCCGGTCTTCCAGGTGCTCTTCTCCTGGCACAACGCGCCGGGCGGGACGCTGGAGATCCCCGGGCTGCAGGTGGCCTCGGTGGACGGCGCCGAGGGGGAGGGGACGGCCAAGGTCGACCTGACCCTTTCCCTGGGTGAGGCGAACGGCCGCATCGTCGGCGGGGTGAAGTACGCCACCGCGCTCTTCGACCGGGAGCGGGTGGAGCGGTACGCGGAGTACCTGCGGCGCGTGCTGCAGGGGATGGTGGCGAACGAGGGCCGGCGGGTGGAGGCGCTGCCGATGCTGCCGGAGGCGGAGCGCCGGCAGGTGGTGGAGAGGTGGAACGCGACGGAGACGCCTTACCCGGCGGATGCGTGCGTCCACGATCTCTTCCAGGCCCAGGTCCGGCGGACCCCCGATGCGGTCGCGCTGGTCCACGACGGCGGCGTCCTGACGTACGCGGAGCTGAACGCGCGCGCCAACCGCCTGGCGCATCATCTGATCGCGCGCGGCGTGGGGCCGGACGTGCGGGTGGGGCTGTGCCTGGAGCGCGG
>DASTNU010000549.1:0-3112 GCA_035720605.1 Longimicrobium sp.
CCCAGCAGCAGGTTGCAGTCGGTGACGGTGAGCGGCCCGCCCGCGCCGTAGCACGCGGGGCCGGGCGAGGCGCCCGCGCTCTCCGGCCCCACGCGCAGCCCCTGCGCGTCGAAGGCGCAGATGGAGCCGCCGCCCGCCGCCACGCTCTCGATCGCCAGCGCGGGCGCCACGATGCGGGCGCCGCCCACCTCGTGCTCCCACACGTACTCGAAGTCGCCGTCCACCCGCGCCACGTCGGTGCTGGTGCCGCCCATGTCGAAGGCGATCGCCCGCGCGTGGCCGGAGCGGCGCCCGGCCAGCGCCGCGCCCACCACGCCGCCGGCGGGGCCGCTCAGCAGCGAGTCCTTGGCGCGAAAGTCTTCCGGCCGCACCAGCCCGCCCGCGCTGGTCATGACGTGCAGCCGCCCGCCGCCCAGCTCGCGCCGCACGCCCTCCAGGTATCCGCCGATCACCGGCCCCAGGTACGCGTCCACCACCGCCGTCTCCGCGCGCGCCAGCAGCCCGATGAACGGCGCCAGCTCGGAGGAGAGCGAGACGTGCTCGAACCCCGCCGCGCGCAGCGCCCGGGCCAGCGCCCGCTCGTGCGCGGGATCGCGGAAGGCGTGCGCCAGCGCGACGGCGGCAGAGCGGACGCCGGTGAACGCGATGCGCTCCGCGGCGGCGCGGGCGGCGTCCACGTCCAGCGGCACCAGCACTGATCCGTCGGCCGCGCGCCGCTCCACCACCTCCGCCGCGGCGGCGTACAGCGGTGGCGGCTTGCGGACGTCCAGCGCGAACAGCTCCGGCCGCTGCTGCGTCCCGATCCGCAGCAGGTCGCCGAACCCGCGGGTGATGAAGAGCGCCGTGGCCGCGCCGCGCCGCTCCAGCAGCGCGTTGGTGCCGCGCGTGGTGGCCAGCCGCATCGCCAGCGGCGGCAGCGGCGCGCCGTACGGGGTGCCCGTCACCAGCCGCGCCGCCAGCACCGGCGCCTCCTCGGGCGACCGCACCTCCACCGCCGCGCCGGACCGCACCCCGCCGATCCCGCGCTCCAGCCGCATCCGCCCGCTCGCGGGATCGTACGACGCGATCCGCGCCGGCTCCGCATCGCCCGAAAGCGCCCGGAGCTCCAGCCCGTCCACGACGCCCGGCGCCGCGCCCCAGTCCTCCACGATGCGCAGCACGTCCGCGGACTCCACCTCCGCGACGACGGCGCGGAGCGCGCTGCTGCTGAGGACCTTCGCGCGGCGGAGCGTGCCGGAAGGGTCCAGCGCCAGGCAGTCCGTGAAGGTGCCGCCGGTGTCGATCCAGATGTGCCAGGAGGACAAGTGCGAGAGTGCGAGAGTGCGAGAGTGGGCGGTCAGGAGAGGCGGCGGACGATCGCCGTCACCAGGCCGGCAGCATGGAGACGAGGAGCATCGACATGATGGGGGAGTAGATGCGCGTCCTGCCGCTCTCGATGCGGACGTCGCCGGGGAGGCGTCCGAACCAGCCGGGCGCGCCCGTCATCGCCAGGATCCCCGCGACGACCGCCAGCACGCCGGGGCCGACGAGGAATACCCCGATCGTCCGCTGGTCCATCGCCGTCCTTTACTCGCCGGCGCCGCAGGCGTGCTCGTAGACCGGGTCGTCCAGCGTGCCGGCGACCACGGGCTGCCAGCGGTGCGGCGCCGTCGCATCCACGTGCTGCATCTCGCCGTCCGTGGCGTAGACGATGGTGTGCCACAACCGCACCAGGCGCGCCGGACAGTCGAACTCCATCTCCCACTCCAGCGCCTGCCCGGCCTGCAGCCGCGTCTGCACGACGTCCTGCGCGTTCTCCCAGCGCACCCAGAGGCGCGCGGTGCTGGCGCCGGACGCCGGGGACGCGCCGCCGTCCACGTAGAGGACCCCCGCCTCGGAGTCACCCAGCAGCAGCCACTCCCGCTCGCCGTAGCCGCCGGGAAGGGGATCGTGGGGCGCGGCGAACGACGTCCGCTGCACCATCATCCCGCCGCAGGTGGGCCCCTCGATCCATCCCGTGATGCGCTCTCCGCCCGGCGCCACCGTCCCCTGGATGCCAACCGGGATGTAGCTCTCCGGCAGGTCGGGCGCGTCGATCGGGCGCAGCACCAGCGACGTGCCGCTCAGCCGGCCCAGCAGCGGGTAGGCGCCGGAGGGCACGCCGCGGTTGCCCGGCGCCGCGGAGAAGGCAAAGGTGCCGCGCACGATGCCGTTCGCGTTGCCGCGCAGCTCCAGCTCCAGCGCCGTTTCTCCCTGGCTGCAGACGTACGTGCCGCGCCAGAGCCCGGAGAGCGTGGTGGCGTCCGCCGGCTGCGCGTGCACGGTCCCGGCGCCGCACAGGGTGGCGGCGAGGGCGAGGAAGGGGACGAGGATGCGGAGGAGGTACGGGTTCATCGGAGCTCTTGGAGCGGAGGGAATCCGGCGTGGGTGGCGCACTGCGGACGGGCGGATGATACGCGGCGGCGCCGCCGCACGCCAGAAACGCCCGCGCCCCCGGCGGAAAAACCACTCCGCCGGGGGCGCGCCGATCCTGTGCCCGGGGCTACGACTTGTCGGGGTCGTCGCCCTCGGTCGGGGTGATGTCCACGTCGGGCGTGACCACCGTCTGCGTGTCGGTGCTCACCTCCACGTTGGCGGGGTCGACGTCCACCCTGGGCATCTCGCCGCCCTGCACGTCCACGTCCGGCATCTTCCCCTCTTCCTCCACCTCCGCCGTACACGCCACTGCACCCAGGCTCATGGCCAGCGCGGCCACGGTCATCAGTCGTCTCAGCATCTTCGTCTCCTCTGTCGGTGAACCGTCGGTGGCGCGGGTAAGAGCAACGTGCGTGCCCAAGCTGTGTAGAAGCTCCCCCGCGCCGTCGCGCTTGCCGCCTCCGGGCCCCGTGCGTAGGTTGGGCGGACAGATGGACCGGCGCCGCGGCGCCCCACCCGCGAAGTTCCCATGGCTCAGCCCACCCCCGTTCCCGTTCCCCTGGAGCAGACCCGCGAGAGCGTGGTCCAGCAGCTCAGCGAGCACTTTGCCTACGACAACCTGACGGCCGAGGGGCTGGAGGAACGGCTGGACCGCGCCTACCAGGCGTCCACGCTGGAGGAGCTGCGCGCGCTGGTGACCGACCTTCCCGTCCTGCAC
>DASTNU010000550.1:0-3224 GCA_035720605.1 Longimicrobium sp.
GGCGCCGGCTGGTGCGGCTGTATCCGCCGGCGCTGGTGTGCCACCTGCTGGCGGTGCCGCTGGTGTGGAGCGCGTACGGGCCGGTGGAGCGCTGGCTGCGCGCCGCGGCGACCGCCGGCGGGGTGCAGGCCTTCTGGCCCGCCTTCGCCGGCTCGTTCAACAGTCCCGCGTGGGCGCTCTCGTACCTGGGCCTCGGCTACCTGCTGCTCCCGGCGGTGCTGCGCGGGACGGCGGCGTGGGGCCCGCGGCGGCTGGCGACCGCGATGGCGGTGCTGTGGGCGGCGATGCTGCTCCCGGCGGCGGCGTACGTCGTCCTGCAGCCCGCGGCCCCGCTCTGGCGGACGGCGTTGTTCACCTTTCCGCTGGTGCGGCTGCCGGAGTTCCTTTTCGGGGTGATGCTGGCGCGGCTGTTCTGCGCGCGCGAGTGGCCCCGGCCGCCCGCGTGGGCAGCGCCGGCCGCTGTCGCGCTGCTCGCCGCCTCGCTGGTGCTCACCCCGGCCGTGCTCTTTCCGCTGAACCACAACGGCCTGTTCGCGCCGGTGCACGCGGCGCTGCTCTGGGCGCTGGCGGCGGGGACGGGCGGATGGATGCACCGCGTCCTCGCCTCGCGCCCCTCGCGCCGCCTGGGCGAAGCCAGCCTGGGCATCTACCTGCTGCACGTGCCGGTGTATGCGTGGATGGTGCACTTCGCGCCGGACGTGGCCGCGTGGGGACTCGCGCCCTCCGCCGCCTTCTACGCGGGCTTCCTGGCGCTGACGGTGGTGCTGGGTCTGGGCCTGGAGCGCGCGCTGGAGCGTGTCGTCCGCCACCCGAAGCCGGGCCCGGTCCCGGTGCCCGTGATGACGGTCGAGCCGGCCGCGGTGCGCGTGCAGCCGCTGGCGGGCTGATGATGAGATCCCGGTCGCTGTTGTCCGGGAAGGCGGATGGCGTGGCGTCGCAGACGCGACTGATGCTCCCTGCGGATCCAACCGGGTGAAGCCTGGTTGCGGACATGCAGCCGCCTGGAGCGCCGCACACGGTCGAGCCGCCGAGTCCGCGCAGGCGCCGCGCAGGCGGACTTTGCGAATTTCCAGCGGCGAATTCATTCGCTCCCGCGAGCGGCCTGCGGGTTACCGGATCAGGATCGCCATCGGCATCACTCGCTCCCGCGGGCGGGAGGCGATTGCCCGGTCGGATTCGCGAAGACCATCGATCGCTTCCCCGGGTGCGGCATCTCCTCGCGAGGTGCCGTTTCGTTTTTGGCGGCTGGCGCGTACTTTCAGTGGACATTCGCCCGCGCACCCGCGCGGGCGTCTGCATCCGTGCCATCGACCGCATCAGGAAAGACCGGGATCATGCCCCACCACAGGATCGCAGAGCTGCTGCGCGGCGCCGTGCCCGCGGGCGAGACCGTCACCGTCCGGGGATGGGTGCGCACCCGCCGCGACAGCAAGGCCGGCCTCTCCTTCATCAACGTGCACGACGGCTCGGGCTTCGCGCCCATCCAGGTGGTGGCCAACAGGGAGCTGCCGAACTACGAGAGCGAGGTGCTGCGGCTGACCACCGGCGCGTCGGTGGTGGTGGAGGGCGAGCTGGTGGCCACGCCCGGGCGCCCGCAGCCGGTGGAGGTGCACGCCAGGTCCGTGCAGGTTCCCGGCTACGTGGACGACCCGGAGACGTACCCGATCCAGCCCAAGGAACACTCCATGGAGTTCCTGCGCACCGTGGCCCACCTGCGCGTGCGCACCAACACCTTCGGCGCGGTGGCGCGCGTGCGGCACACGCTGGCCATGGCGGTGCACCGCTTCTTCGACCGCCGCGGCTTCTGCTGGGTGCACACGCCCATCATCACCACCAGCGACGCCGAGGGCGCGGGCGAGATGTTTCGCGTCAGCACGCTGGACCTGGCCAACCTGCCGCGCACCCCCGAGGGCGAGGTGGACTTCTCGCGCGACTTCTTCGGCCGCGGCGCGTCGCTCACCGTGTCGGGGCAGCTGAACGTGGAGGCGTACTGCCTGGCGCTGGGCAACGTGTACACCTTCGGCCCGACGTTCCGCGCGGAGAACAGCAACACCACGCGCCACGCGGCCGAGTTCTGGATGATCGAGCCGGAGATCGCCTTCGCCGACCTGAACGACGACGCGGACCTGGCCGAGGACTTCCTGAAGGCGATCGTCACCGACCTGCTGAACGAGCGGGCGGACGACATGGCGTTCTTCGACGAGCGCATTCAGCCGGGCGTGGTGGCGAGGCTGGAGGCGCTGGTGCGGTCGGGGTTCGAGCGGATGGACTACACCGAGGCCGTGCGCCGGCTGGAGCAGTCCGGCAGGAAGTTCGAGTTCCCGGTGGAGTGGGGCATCGACCTGGCGACGGAGCACGAGCGCTACCTGACCGAGGAGCTGGTGGGCGGGCCGGTGGTGGTGATGAACTACCCCCGCGACATCAAGGCCTTCTACATGCGCGTCAACGACGACGGCCGCACCGTGGCCGCCATGGACGTGCTGGCGCCGGGGATCGGCGAGATCATCGGCGGGTCGCAGCGCGAGGAGCGGCTGGAGGTGCTTGACGGGCGGATCCGGGAGATGGGGCTGGACCCGGCGTCGTACTGGTGGTACCGCGACCTGCGCCGCTACGGCACCGTGCCGCACGCGGGCTTCGGCCTGGGCTTCGACCGGATGATGATGTACGCCACGGGGATGGCCAACATCCGCGACGTGATCCCCTATCCCCGCACCACCGGCAGCGCGGACTTCTGATCCGCGTCCCGGCCGGTGCACTCGAAGCGGAAAGCCGTTACGACGCAGAGGACGCGGAGCTGAACAAAGAGGACGCGGAGAACTGCATCGGTTCTCCGCGTCCTCTTTTGTTGCCGCTGTGTACGGGGGCTCGGAAACTAGGCGGGCGTCGTCCGTCGCGCCCAGAACGGCGAGGCCGCCCAGCGGGTCTCGCGGCCGTAGTAGGCGTCTCGCCGCTGCAGGTAGCTCCCGAATTCCTCCTTCACGCCCGCGGCGTAGGCCGGCCGCGCCTGCTCGTCGCCCTGCCATTCGGCCAGCACGGCGCGGGCGGCGCGCGCTCCGCTCTCCAGCGCCCGGCACACCCCGTCGCCCGAGAGCGGGTCCTGCGCGGCCGCCGCGTCGCCCACGGCCAGCCACCCCGGCCCGCACGCCGGCGCCACCCGCGAGCTGTTGGCCGACACCACCCGCGGCGCGCCGGCGGCCCCGAAGCGCGCGGCGCGCCGGGCGGTG
>DASTNU010000551.1:0-5913 GCA_035720605.1 Longimicrobium sp.
CGCTGGGGTGGGTGGTGAGCCTGTTCCAGCGTGGCGCCGCCTCCATGGGCCGCGTCACCGCCGTGCTGCGGGCGCGTCCCGCCATCCAGGACGCGCCCGACGCGGTGGCGCCGCGGGAGGTGCGGGGGGAGATCGAGTTCCGCGACGTCCGCTTTCGCTACCCGGGCACGGAGCGCGAGGTGCTGCGCGGCGTCTCCTTTCGCGTCCCCGCGGGCGCCACCGCCGCCATCGTGGGGCCCACCGGCTCCGGGAAGTCGACGGTGGTGGCGCTGCTGGCGCGGCTGTACGACCCCACCGGGGGCGAGGTGCGGGTGGACGGGATGGACCTGCGGCGGTGGCGGATCGCGCGGCTGCGGCAGGCGGTGGCGCTGGTGCCGCAGGACACCTTCCTCTTTTCCGACACCATCGCCGAGAACCTGGCGCTGGGGATCGACGAGGAGGACGAGGAGCGGCGGATGGAGCGCATTCGCGCGGCCGCCCGGGTGGCGCGGCTGGACGCCACGGTGGAGGGGTTTCCGGGAGGATACGACACGCTGCTGGGGGAGCGCGGCATCAACCTCTCCGGCGGGCAGAAGCAGCGGGCGGCGCTGGCGCGGGCGTTGGCCCGCGACGCGCCGATCCTGGTGCTGGACGACGCCCTTTCGGCGGTGGACACGCAGACGGAGCACGGCATCCTGGAAGGGCTGAAGCAGGTGTTCCGGGGGCGCACCAGCCTGATCGTGAGCCACCGCGTGACGGCGGTGATGCACGCGGACCTGATCCTGGTGCTGGACGACGGCCGGCTGGTGGAGCGGGGCACCCACGCGGAGCTGCTGCGGGCCGGCGGCGTGTACGCCGCGCTGCAGCGGCGCCAGCTGCTGGCGGAGCAGGTGGAGGGCGACGACGTGGAGGGCGACGACGTGCTTGCAGCCGCCCCAGGCGCCGTCTAGATTGGCGCCTACAAAGGTTCCCCACCCCCCCGGCCTGCATGGACGACCTCCGGCTTTACCTTCAGGGCGACCACGCCACCGCGGAACGCCTGCGCGAAGTGCTGGCCCGCGAGGGCTTCCGCATCGTGGAGCCCCCGCGGGCCGAGGCCGCGTCCGGCATCGTCCTGGAGATCGACGGCCACGGTCCCTCCGGCGGGTCGCGCGAGGCGGCGGGGCGCGTGCAGGAGCTGGAGCGCACGGTGCTGGAGCTGCGCAACCTGGACGTGGCCAAGAGCCAGTTCCTCACCAACGTGTCGCACGAGCTGCGCACGCCGCTCACCGCCATCGTCACCTACGGCGAGATCCTGCGCGACGGGCTGCTGGGCGAGATCTCCCCGCGCCAGCGCGAGGCCATCGAGTCCATGATCGGCAGCTGCCGGCAGCTGCTGTCGATGATCGAGGAGATCCTGACCTACGCCCGCACCAACGCCCCCGCCATCGACATCCGCCCGGCGGAGTTCCGCCTGAAGGACGTGGTGGAGAACGTGCGCGAGATGAACGCGTCGCTGCTGGAGCGGAAAGGGCTGGCGTTCGCCACGGAGTACGAGGGGCCGATGCCCGAGGCGTGGGCGGACCGCGACAAGGTGGCGCACGTGCTGGGGAACCTGATCGGCAACGCCATCAAGTTCACCCCCGAGGGGGGCTGGGTGCGGGTGGAGGCGCGGCCGGCGCCGGGGCAGCCGGGGTGGCTGCAGGTGGAGGTGGCGGACAGCGGCATCGGCATAGACCCGGAGCACCACGAGCTCATCTTTCGCGAGTTCGCGCAGGTGGACGCTTCGCGGGCGCGGGTGCACCACGGCACGGGGCTGGGGCTTTCCATCGCCCGGCGCTTCGTGGAGCTGCACGGCGGCCGCATCTGGGTGGAAAGCGCGCTGGGCCAGGGCAGCCGCTTCTTCTTCACCCTTCCCTCCGTCGAGGCCGCGGGGTCGCTGGACGGTGCCGATCCCGACGGGAACGGCGCGGGCGCGTGAGTGGCCCGGTGCCGGTGGCACGGACCGTCCTGCTGGTGGAGGACAGCGACGCCATCCGCGACGCCTTCACCATCCTGCTGGAAGACGCGGGGTACACGGTGCTGGGCGCGGGCACCGGCCACGATGCGCTGCGCCTGGCGGGCGAGCACGTGCCTGACCTGGTGCTGCTGGACATGGGGCTGCCGGACACCACCGGGCTGGACGTGGTGCGCCGGCTCAAGGCCGACGCGGCGACCGCGGGAATCGCCGTGGTGGCGGTGACGGGGCGCGACGAGGCGGCGGACCGCCGGGCGTGCCTGGCCGCCGGCTGCGCGGCGTACATCGTGAAGCCCGTGAACACGCAGAAGCTGGTGCGGGACCTGCCGGGGTTCATCACCGGGGCCTCGACCCCGGCGCAATAACTACCCTGGCGAATATTGCGGCCGCTGGAAAAGCAGTTTCATACGACGCAGAGGACGCGGAGCTGAACGGAGAGGACGCAGAGAACTTCGCCGGTTCTCTGCGTCCTCTCGTTTTGTCTCCGCTGCGTGAACGTGGTTTGACTGCAGACGAAAGTATGAAATCTGGTGTTGAAAGCGGGACGAAAGATCATTACGTCTCTATTACACTTCCCATACACATTGCACTTTCCGGACGCATTGCATTGCGCTATTGATACGGCGTGATGCGTTGCCATGCACTCGTCGTCCTCATCGTCCGCGTAGTCCTCCTTCGTTTTCCCGCTGACCTCCGGGCCTTCGCCGGGCCCCGCCGGACCTTTTCTCCGGAGCAACTCCCCGATGGATACGCACGTCGTGGCCGAGCCCTCCGCCGGCGCCATCCCCGTCGTTCCCGTGGCCGCGCGGCCGCGCCTGGATTCCGTGGACCTGCTGCGCGGGCTGGTGATGGTCGTCATGCTGCTGGACCACACCCGCGACTTCGTGCACGCCTCCGCGCTGCGGTTCGATCCGCTCGACCTCTCCCAGACCAGCCCGGAGCTGTTCCTGACACGCTGGATCACGCACTTCTGCGCGCCGATCTTCGTCTTTCTGGCCGGCACGGGCGCGTACCTGCAGCTGGCGCGCGGCAAGCCGAAAGGCGAGCTGTCGCGGTTCCTGTGGACGCGCGGCGTGTGGCTGATCGTGCTGGAGTTCACCCTGGTGCGCGCGGGGCTGTCCTTCAACCTGGACTACGGCGCCTTCCTGGGCGCGCCGCAGGTGATCTGGGCGATCGGGTGGTCCATGATCGTGCTGGCGGCGCTCATCCACCTGCCGCTGCGGTGGGTGGCGGCGTTCGGCGTGGGGATGGTGGCGCTGGGGAACCTGCTGGACGCCACGGTCGTCAGCGGCTGGCGCGGCCCCGGCACGCCGCCGCCGGACCTGTGGGCTTCCCTCTACATGGTGCTGCACCAGCCGGGCCCCCTTCCGCTGCAGGCGGACGGCACACCGATGGTGTTCATCCTGTATCCCCTGATCCCGTGGGTCGGGGTGATGGCCGCGGGCTACGCGTTCGGCTGGGTGTACACGCTGGACGCGGCGCGGCGGCAGCGCATCCTGGTGCGGCTGGGGCTGGGTCTGGTAGCGGCGTTCCTGGTCATCCGCGCGATCAACGTCTACGGGGATCCGCGCGAGTGGGACCCGCAGCGCAACGGGGTCTACACGGCGCTGTCGTTCCTGAACACCACCAAGTATCCCGCGTCGCTGCTGTTCGTGCTGATGACGCTGGGGCCGGCCATCCTGCTGCTGGCCTGGTTCGAGCGTACGCGCCGCGGCCCGCCGGGCCGCGCGGTGGTCACGCTGGGCCGCGTGCCGATGTTCTACTACCTGCTGCAGTGGCCGGTCGCCAAGGGACTGGCGATCCTGCTGAGCCTGGCCGCGGGCAAGCAGGTGGCGCACTACTTCATGGACCCCATCGCTTCCTTCGCCGCCACGCCGCCGGACCACGGCTTCTCGCTGGCGGTGACCTACGCGGCGTGGATCGCGGGGCTGCTGATCCTGTACCCGCTCTGCCGCTGGTTCGCGGCGGTCAAGGCGCGCCGGCGGGACTGGTGGCTGAGCTATCTGTGAGTGCGTGAGTGCGTGAGTGCGTGAGTGCGTTAGTGCGTTAGTGCGTTAGTGGGGACAGAAACGAGGAAGATCGGAGGGCGCAGAGGATTCGGAGTCCTCTGCGCCCTCCTTTCTTTCCCACTGCGGCGCTGCGTGGTACGCTTTGGATCCCGCTCAGGCGGTGAGGCCTTTCACGAGCTCGCCGATGGGCGGGCCAGCAGGGACCCAGCATCACCCCGATGCGTGAAAGCGCGTCAGGGAGAACCCCGAGCGCGCGTACGTGCCGGAGACAAGCCGCGGCCGCGTCCATCCAACCAGGAAGACGGGATCACCCCACGAGCCGAGAGGAAAGCATGGCAGAGCCGACTTCGACCGAAACCAGGACCGGCGCCAACGCACAGGCTGAACAGAGCACCGTCCCCGACGTGCTGATTCCCTGGATTCTGCTGATCCTCGCCGTGCTGGCGGCGATAGGGGCGGTGCTGCGGCTCTTGTCCGGGGAAAAGACGGTGCTGGAGCGGGTGAACACCGATACGCTGGTCTTTCTGGCCGTGGCGGGCGCCCTGCTGCTGATGCGCAACGTGAAGTCGCTGGCGTTCGGCAACTACAAGGTGGAGTTCGCGGAGGTCCGCAAGCTCGTCAACGAGGCAAAGACGGCGGCGGAAGACGCCAAGGGCCTCGCGGTCGGCGTGGGGAAGTCCGCGCCGGTCGTGGCGTCGGACGCGGGCCTGGCCGACGCCCTGACGGTGGCGACCGACGATCCGCACAAGAACCGGTTCTCGGGAAAGTCGTTCGACGCGAGCACGTTCCGGGTGCTGCAGGCCGAGGTGACGCGGATAGAGAACGTACCCGACCTGTTCGAGGTGCACCTGGAGGTGGCCTCCACGCGGCCCACGACCCACCCCCTGACGGGCGTCGTCCAGTTCTTCCTCCATCCGACCTTCACCAATTCCGAGCCGATCGTCCACGTGGGGCCCGGCGGTGTCGCGGAGCTGAACCTCAAGGCATGGGGTGCGTTCACGGTGGGGGCGCTGACGGATGGCGGCAACACCAGGCTGGAGCTGGACCTGGCAGGACTGGAGACCGCTCCCCCCGAGTTCCGCGCCCGGTAAGCGGCTCCTCGCCCCCGTGCCTGACGGCCGGCCGGCCCGCGCTGGAACACCTTCGCGGACTCGCGACGGAGAGATCGCGAGGGAGAGCCGGCCACCAGGCAGGGAGGGTAGATTCCTCAGTCGGCGCCCGGGTTCGTGCCGCGGGCGAGTGATGGGTGGCGCCTCCTTCGGAATGACAGATCACCGCGGGTTGCTCGATCCCGCGGTGATCCCTGTCACCCCTTCACCCTGTCACCTGTCACCTGTCACCTGTCACCTCACATCCCGCTCGGGAACGTCTCCGGCGGCTCGTGCTCCGGCAGGAGTCCGGGCAGCTTGAGCGGATGCAGGGCGTGCGAGTGGTCGATGTACAGCATGGCGTCGTAGCGGAAGGGGAGCACCGAGGGGACGTAGTTGCCGCGCGCCTCCCGCTCGGGATGGTAGACGACGCCGATGGCGCGGTGGCCGCGCGCGTCCAGCGCCGCGGGTACGTCGTCGATGTCGTCCAGCATCAGCAGCCGGTCCTCGGCGCCCGCCTGGTGGAACAGGTGCTCCCAGCTTTCCTCGCGCGCCTCGGGGACGTGCATCTTCTGCATGGGCGCGCCCCACTCGCTTCCCGCGATCACGCTGCCCCGGTGCGACGAGAATCCCGCGATCACCACGTCCGCGCCCCACCGCTCGCGCGCCAGCGAGCCGACGTTCACCATCCCCACCCGCGCCATGTCGGTGGCCCGGGCGTCGCCCACGTGGGTGTTGTGCTCCCAGACGATGGCCCTGGCCTGCGGCCCGTGGTGCTGCAGCAGGCGCTCCAGCGTCTCGATCATGTGCGTGTCGCGCACGTTCCAGCTCTGCGCGCCGC
>DASTNU010000552.1:0-7633 GCA_035720605.1 Longimicrobium sp.
CCCCACCACCGAGATGGGGGAGATCCAGATCGGCCTGTTCAACCTCACGCTGTACCTGGGGATCGCGGTCGGCCTGCTGACCTTCGCGGGGCTGGGCTACATCCTGTGGCGGTTCCGCTATCGGCCGGAGGCGCCCGAGCCGCAGCAGGTGCACGGCAACACCACGCTCGAGGTGGCGTGGACGCTCATCCCCGCCCTCATCGTGGCGGTGATCGCCGTCTTCACGGTCAAGGCCATCTTCGCCACCCAGCCGGTGCCCCCCGCCAACGCGCTGAACGTGCGGGTGATCGGCAAGCAGTGGTGGTGGGAGTTCCAGTACCCGGTCAACGGCGGGCGCGACACCGTCGTCACCGCCAACGAGATCCACGTGCCCGTGGGCCAGCCGGTGGTGCTGCTGCTGGAGACGGACAACGTGCTGCACTCGTTCTGGGTGCCGCAGATGGCCGGCAAGCGCGACCTGATCACCAACCGCGTCAACCGGCTCGTCTTCACCCCGCGCGAGCCGGGCGTGTACATGGGCCAGTGCGCCGAGTTCTGCGGCGACAGCCACGCGCTGATGAAGATGCGCATGATCGCGCACACCCCGCAGGGCTTTCAGGACTGGCTGAACAACGAGGCCGGCCCCGCGCTGGAGCCCACCGACTCCACCTCCGCGGTGGCGCTGGGCAAGAAGCTGGTGACGCAGGGCGTCTGCGCCGGCTGCCACGTGATCGGCGGCACGCCGATGGTGGGGCGGACGGGGCCCAACCTCACGCACTTCGGGCGGCGGCGCACCCTGGCCGCCGGCCTGCTGGACAACAACGCCGAGAACCTGGCGGCGTGGATCCGCAACGCTCCGGAGATCAAGCCCGGCTCCAAGATGCCGCAGCTGGGCGGCGGCATCGCCAACGGGCTGAGCGAAGAGCAGATCTCCTACATCGTCGCGTACCTGCAGTCGCTGCAGTAGCGCGCGGGCGGTAGAAGAGAGACGGCAGCGACGGCCCGCGCGGAGACCCCTTCCGCGGCACGGCCTTTCGAGATCAGGCGCCCGCACGCCGGGCGCCCCGAACCCGGATGGAGCAGGAATGGCATCGACAGCAACGGTGGCCGCCCCCCACCACACCCACGCCCCCGCGCACGCCGAGCCCACCGGCCTGTGGAGCTGGATCACCACGGTCGACCACAAGCGCATCGGCATCCTGTACGGCGTGACGTCGGTCATCTTCGTCCGGGTGGGCGGCATCGAGGCGCTGCTCATCCGGATCCAGCTCGCCGTTCCCAACAACGACTTCGTCACCGCCGACTTCTACAACCAGCTGTTCACGGTCCACGCGCTGACCATGATCTTCGCGGCGCTCATGCCGCTGACGGCCGCGTTCTTCAACTACATCATCCCGCTGCAGATCGGCGCGCGCGACGTGGCGTTCCCGCGGCTCAACGCGCTGTCGTACTGGGTGTACCTGTTCGGCGTCATCTTCTTCAACGTGGGCATCTTCAGGAGCATCGGCCCCAACTCCGGGTGGTTCGCGTACGCGCCCATCACCATCCGCGAGTTCTCGCCCGGGCTCAACATGGACTTCTACGTCCTGGGCCTGCAGATCCTGGGCTTCTCGTCCATCCTGGCGTCGCTCAACTTCATCGTCACCATCGTCAACATGCGTGCGCCGGGAATGCGGCTCATGCGCATGCCCATCTTTACCTGGATGACCCTCATCACGGCCATCCTGATCGTGACGGCCATGGCGGTGTTCACCATCGCCATCACCGAGCTCATGCTGGACCGGATGTTCGGCAGCACCTTCTACGACATCCGCAAGGGCGCGGACCCGCTCCTGTGGCAGCACCTGTTCTGGATGTTCGGCCACCCGGAGGTGTACATCCTGATCGTCCCCATCATGGGGATGGTCTCGGAGGTGCTCCCCACCTTCAGCCGCAAGCCGCTCTTCGGCTACAACGTGATGGTGTTCTCCGGGGTGCTGATCGGCTGGCTGGGGTGGGGGGTGTGGAGCCACCACATGTTCGCCACCGGGATGGGCCCCATCGCCGACAGCTTCTTCGCGCTGTCCACCATGCTCATCGGCATTCCCACGGGGATCAAGGTCTTCAACTGGCTGGGCACCCTGTGGGGCGGCTCCATCCGCTTCACCACCGCCATGCTGTTCTCCATCGCGTTCATCGCGATGTTCACCATCGGCGGCATCTCGGGGGTGATGCACGCGGCCGCGCCCAGCGACCTGCAACAGACGGACACCTACTTCGTGGTGGCGCACCTGCACTACGTGTTCTTCGGGGGCACGGTGCTGGGGCTGTGGTCGGGGATCTACTACTGGTATCCCAAGATCACCGGCCGGCTGATGAGCGAGCAGATGGGGAAGGCGCACTTCTGGCTCACCCTGATCGGGATGAACCTGACCTTCTTCCCCATGCACTGGCTGGGGATGCTGGGAATGCCGCGCCGGGTGTTCACCTACGACGACAACATGGGCTTCAACGAGACCAACCTGCTCATCTCGGTGGGGGCCTTCGTGATCGCGGCGGGGACGCTGATCTTCGCGATCAACCTGGTGGTGTCGTGGAAGCGGGGGAAGGTGGCGGGGCCCAACCCGTGGGGCGCGGCCACGCTGGAGTGGTCCATCCCCTCGCCGCCGCCGGCGTACAACTTCGCGAAGATCCCGGTGGTGCACTCGCGCATGCCGCTGTGGGAGGGCGACCCCACCCGCGACGCGGGGATCCCGCACGGGCGCACGGAGGAGGAGACGGAGCAGGTGACGCTGCTGGGCACCAAGGTGGGCGAGGTGCACGACCCCGAGGCGGACGAGAACCGCATGTCGGCGCACGACCTGGGGATCCACCTGCCCCCGCCGTCGTACTGGCCCATCGTGACCGCCGCGGGCATCTCGTCGATCTTCGTCGGCCTGATCTTCCGCAACGTGGAGGGATGGGCGCACAACCTGTGGCTGCTGAGCTTCGTGGGCGTGGCGACGCTGGTGGTCTCCATCTACGCCTGGGCCTTCGAGCCGGGGCACAGCCACTGAGAGAAGAAGTGCCAGGTGCCAAGTGCCAAGGATCAAGTAACCACTTGGCACTGGTACTGGGCACTTGGCACTCGGCACTTGGCACTTGGCACTGGGAACTTCTTCAGCATGGACGACGCACACGCGCTCGACGCGCACGCCCCGCACGCGGCACACGCGGCCCACATCGACACCAGCACGGGGCTGGACAGCCGCAAGATGGCGTTCTGGGGCTTCATCGGCTCGGAGTGCCTGCTCTTCGGCTCGCTGATCGCCACGTACATGGCGTACAAGGGGCGCAGCCTGGAGGGCCCGCACCCCCATGAGCCGTGGGTCAACGCCGCGGGCGAGCAGGTGCCGCACGGCATCTTCAACATCGAGCTCACCACCTTCAGCACCTTCATCCTGCTGATGAGCTCGGTGGCGATGGTGCTGGCGCTGAACTACACGCAGCGGGGGGACCGCCGGCGCAGCGCGCTCTGGCTGTTCCTGACGGCGTTCGGCGGGTCCATCTTCCTGGGGTGCCAGGTCTACGAGTTCACGGAGTTCTACCTGGAGGGGATGACGCTGCGCAGCAACCTGTTCAGCAGCAGCTTCTTCACCCTCACCGGCTTTCACGGGGCGCACGTCACCGTGGGCGTGATCTACCTGCTCACGCTGGCCGCGATGGCGTGGAAGGGAAAGATCCCCGCTGAGAAGTCGCTGAACGTGGAGATCGCCGGCCTGTACTGGCACTTCGTGGACGTGATCTGGATCATCATCTTTCCCCTGGTCTACCTCATCCGGTGAACGCCGACATGACGAGCGAACTGCGCGAAGTGGCGCACAACCAGCACGCGCACCCCACGAACCGGTTCTACCTGGTCATCGGCGTGGTCCTGATCGGCCTGACCGTGCTGGAGGTTCTGGGGTACATGGGCGAGAAGAACGGGACCTTCGGGCCGGGGGCGGCCACGCTGATCATCCTGTTCCTGTCGGGCATCAAGTTCCTGCTGGTGGTGGCCATGTACATGCACCTCAAGTTCGACCACAAGCTGTTCACGGGGATCTTCGTGTTCCCCGCCATGCTGGGCATGCTGGTGATCGGGTCGATGATCCTCCTCTTCGGGCCGCTGCACAACACGGCTACCAGCTGCCGGCCGGACTCGCGCACCACCGCCTGCGCGGCGCCTCCCCCGGCGGCGGCGCCCCAGGCCACGTCCGCGTCGCACTGACGCACCACGGCAGCAAGGCAGGTCCCTGGTGTCCATCGCGGTTCTGGGCCTCGCGCTGCACGGCGAGGCCTTCTCGTGGTCGGAGTGGCGGGTGTACCCCAGCTTCATGGCGGGGTGGCTGCTGCTGGCGGCCGCGTACTTCCTGGTGATCGGCCCCCTGCGCCACCGCTTTCCCGGCTCGCGTCCCGTGCCGGCGAAGCAGGTGGCGTCGTTCGTGGCGGGGATGGGGCTGATGTTCGTGGCGCTGCAGGGGCCGCTGCACGAGCTGAGCGACTACTTCCTGTTCAGCGCGCACATGGTGCAGCACCTGGTGCTCATCCTGGTGATGCCGCCGTTCCTGCTGTACGCCACCCCCGACTGGGTGCTGCGGCCGGTGGTGCGCAGCCGGGTGATGGGCCGCGTGGCGCGGGCGCTCACCTTTCCGCTGGTGGCGTTCGCGCTGAACAACGTCATCTTCCTGGCCTGGCACTTTCCGGGTCCGTACGACCTGATGATGCGCGACCACGGGGTGCACGTGGCCATGCACCTGATGATCATGGTCACGGGCACCATCATGTGGTGGCCGGTGATGAGCCCGCTGCCGGAGCTTCCCCGCATCGCGCCGGTGCTCCAGATGGTGTACCTGTTCCTGGTGGGGATTCCCATGATGATCTCCGCGGCGCTCATCACCTTCTCGGACGCGGAGCTGTATTCCTGGTACGTGGAGGCGCCGCGCATCATCGCCGGTCTCACGCCGCTGGAGGACCAGCAGCTGGGCGGGGTGATCATGTGGGTGCCCGGGGGGATGACGCTCTGGCTGGCGATCACGGCCGTGTACTTCCGGTGGACGCGCCTGGAGCGCGCCGAGGACGAGCGCGTGCCCCTGCGCCAGCCCCGCGTGAACCGCGCCGGCCTGGTGGTCCCGCCCGCCTACCCGCAGCGCTGAACGGCCCGGGATTTCCTGTGATGAATGCCCCCGGACGCGAGCCGTCCGGGGGCGTTTTCTCGTGTGGCGGGAAACGTCGTTCGCGAGTTGGCGGCTCCCGGTATTGGACGTTCCGGACGCGCGGGTTAGTTTGGGTTCCAGGTGCAGGTGTGTGGCCAAGTCGGGCCTCCAACGTAGACACAGCGATACGATGAACCATCCAGTCAGGGATGCTGAGCCCGAACCGGAGCACGCTCCGGAACTGCTGGCCCTGCAGCGGCGCGCGGCGGAACAGGGGTGGGCTGTGCGCCTGCCTGCATCCAGCCCGTATTGGGATCTTCCGGAGCCGGTGGATCTGCAAGGGGTTTCGGTGAGCGACATGGTCGTTCGGCTGCGTCGGGTGGAGCCATGAGATACTGCTTCTTCGACACGTCCGCGTTCACGAAGCTTTATGCCGTGGAGCCCGGCATGCACACCGTGCGGGATCTGGTCCGGAGTGCCAGGGCCCGGCCTGACTGGACGCGTTTGCTGCTTTGTGATCTGGCTTTGCCGGAGGGAGTCTCGGCGGTGACGATGATCCTGGCCAGGCAGGATGCCGCGCGACGGGGACTGAGTGCACGTGCGCTCCGAGAGATCCTGCCGCGGCTACGGATGCAGTTCGGTCCGGATTCGCCGTTCATCGTGCTCCCGGCCACAGGCTGCATGGAACTGGCGGCAGACCTGGTGGAGCGCCACCGGCTCCGGGAGCCGACAGCGTGCAACTGGCCGCAGCGTTGAAAGCCAGGGGACTGACCGATGAGGCGGAGTCATTCCTCTTCGTTAGCGGCGACGAAGCGCAATGTCGGGCTGCGGAAGACGAGGGGTTCGAAGTACTGCGTCCGGCTGCGTGATACTACGGCGGCACTCACGATCGTCCTCATCCTCCCCGTCCCTCCTCCTTGTCTGGAAGCGTCTCAGGGAACGCGGCGGTGCGGCAAAGGAGCATTCCAGCCTCCGGACTCAGGGATCCGCGAAACGGCGCCTCGCCTCGCCCAGCTGCTCGGGGCGTCCGATGTCGATCCACGTACAGCCGTCCACACGGAAGGGAAGGATGCGCTCGCCCGCGGCGGCCAGGCGCAGGTAGGGGTCCAGGATGGAGAACGCGCCGCGCTCCGTCAGCAGCCCGAAGAGGCGCGGCGAGATGACGTGGATCCCGGCGAACGGCGTCGCCTGCACCTGGCCGACGGCGGGACGGACGCGCAGGTCCAGTCCCTTCCCCTCGTCCGTCCGCCCCAGCAGCCCGTCGTCGTCGAAGAGCAGCCGGCGGCTGGTGGGGCGCTCCATCACGGCGACGGTGGCCAGCGGGTCGCCGGCGGCCTGGTGGGCGGCGTACATCTCGCCCAGTGGCACGTTGGAGAGGATGTCTGCGTTGTGGAGGAAGAAGGGCGCGTCCCCGCGAAAGAGCGCCCGCGCGGCCAGGAGGGCGCCGCCGGTCTCCAGCGGGCCCGGGTCCTCGCGAGAGAAGACGGCCTCCACGCCGAAGCCGTCCATCAACCGCACGTAGTCCTCGATCTGCTCCCCCAGGTGGGCGGTGTTGACGATCAGCCGGTCCGCGCCCGCCGCGATCAGCCGCCGCGCCACCCGCTCGATCATCGGCACGCCGCCCACGTCGATGAGCGCCTTGGGGGTGTGGTCCGTCAGCGGGCGCAGACGGGTGCCCAGCCCGGCGGCCAGGATCATGGCGTCCACGCCGCTACTCCGGCAGCGACGCCGCGCCCGCCGCCGCGCCGGCCGCGGCGATCTCCTCCTCCTCGCCGCGCGGGGGCCACTTCCCCTCCTCCCGGTGCGTCAGCACCACGTGCACGGAGGGGTAGTGCTCGCGCAGGAACGCGGCGAGCCGCTCCGCGAAGTAGACGGAGCGGTGCTGGCCGCCGGTGCAGCCGAAGTACGCGGAGAGCGAGCTGAAGCCGCGGGTGAGCCACACCCCCACGTGGCTTTCCACCAGGCCGCGGACGTGCCCCCAGAACTCCTCCACCTCGGGCTGCTGCTCCAGGAAGTACGCCACCGGCTCGTCGCACCCGCAGAGCGAGGCGTACTCGGCGTAGCGGCCGGGGTTGTGGATGGCGCGGCAGTCGAAGACGAAGCCGCCCCCGTGCCCGCCCTGGTCCTCCGGGTAGCCGCCCCGGTAGCTGAAGCTCCCCACCTGCACCGTGAGCCCCGGCTTGGGCTTGGCCGCCTGCGCCCGCCGCAGCGACGGCGAGCCGCAGATCCACTCGAAGACGCCGCGCAGCTCCGGCAGCTCCAGCGGCACGAACCCCGTCTGCAGGATGCGCTCGACGTTGCGGATGGCGGGGGGCACGCTCTGCAGGAAGCGCGGCTTGCGCTCGAAGAAGCCGCGGTAGCCGTAGGCCCCCATCGCCTGCATGATGCGCACGAGCACGTAGCCGCGGAAGTGCTGGCGGAAGCGCTCGCGGTCCACCCGCGGCAGCAGCTCCTCCAGCGCGTCCAGGTAGTGGTCCAGCAGCCGCTCGCGCAGGTGCTCG
>DASTNU010000553.1:0-3051 GCA_035720605.1 Longimicrobium sp.
AGAGGAGCAGGTCCTTCACCGTGGCCGCCATCCCCCGCTTGAGCAGGATGGGCTTGCCGGTGCGGCCGGCGCGGCGCAGCAGCGAGAAGTTCTGCATGTTGCGCGCGCCGATCTGCACGATGTCGGCGTACTGCGCCACCAGGTCCAGGCTTTCGTTGTCGATGGCCTCGGTGACGACGGCCATCCCGGTCTCCTCGCGCGCCCTGGCCAGCAGGCGCAGGCCCTCCTCGCCCATCCCCTGGAAGGAGTAGGGAGAGGTGCGGGGCTTGAAGGCGCCGCCGCGCAGGACGGTGGCGCCCGCGCCGCGCAGCTGGTGCGCGATGCCGATGATCTGGGCCTCCGACTCCACGGAGCAGGGCCCGGCCATCACGCACACCTCGCCGCTGCCGATGCGGGTGCCGTTCTCCAGCTCCACCACGGTGTTCTCCGCCCGCCACTCGCGGGAGACCTGCTTGTACGGCTGCGAGACGTGGATGATCTCCAGCACGCCCGGCAGCGCCTCCAGCCGGTCGGCGTTCACCTTGCCGTCGTTGCCCACCAGCCCCACGGCGGTGCGCTGCTTCCCGGGCATGGGCCGGGCCTCGTATCCCATCTCGCGGATGGTCCTGACGACGGCGTCGATGTCCTGCGCCGTCGCGTCGTGTCTCATGACGACCAGCATGGTGCTGATTCCCGTAGGGGTCTGGCGATGATCGCTGCCCGGAATCTACGCAGCCACGGCCCGTGCGTCCACCGAGGCCCGGCCCGCCGCGTGCGGCTCCACGCGACGACGGCGACGCCCCCGCGAGCGGACGCTGCCGATCCCGCGGGGGCTTGCCCGATGACCCGTCACCCCGCTCCCCCGATCACCCCCTCACGCCACCGCCTGGTCGCTGAAGGACCAGGCGCCCTCCAGCTCCACGCCCACGATGGTGGAGACGCCGGGCTCCTCCATCGTCACCCCGTAGATCCAGTCCGCCGACTCCATGGTCCGCGGGTTGTGGGTGATGACGATGAACTGCGTCTGCTCCTTGAAGTCGTTCAGCAGCTGGATGAAGCGGCCCACGTTGCTCTCGTCCAGCGGCGCGTCCACCTCGTCGAACAGGCAGAAGGGCGAGGGCTTGACCAGGTAGATGGCGAAGAGCAGCGACAGCGCGGTCAACGTGCGCTCGCCGCCGGAAAGGAGGTGGATGCGCTGCGTCTTCTTGCCGCGCGGGCTGGCCTGGATCTCGATCGGCGACTCCAGCGGGTCGTCGGGGTCGGCCAGCCAGACGTCGCACTCACCGCCCTGGAAGAGCGACTGGAAGGTGCGGTGAAAGTTCTGGCGCACCTGGTCGAAGGTGCCCATGAACACCTCCTTCGCCGTGCGGTTGATCTGGCGGATGGCGGAGGAAAGGTCGTCGCGGGCCTTCGTCAGGTCCGCCTGCTGCTCCAGCAGGAACTGCAGCCGCCGGTCCTCTTCCTCGTGCTCCTGCACGGCGAGCATGTTGATGGGCCCCAGCGCCTCCACCGCCTGCGCGACCTCGCGCACCTCCGCGCGCCACCCCTCCGCCTCGCCCTCCTCCACGGGATTCGCCTGCGCGGCCAGGACCTCCCACGGGCGCCCCCACTCCACCTCCACCCGCTCGCGGACGCGCACCAGCCGGCTTTCCTGCTCCGCGCGCTCCAGCTCCAGCCGGTGGCGCCCCTCGGCGGCTTCGGCCTCGCGGCGGCGGGCCACGCGGGCGCGCTCCTCCGCCTGAGCGCCCTCCGCCTCCAGCTCGCCCAGGCGCGTGTCCAGCCCGGCCAGCAGCGACGCCTCGCGGTCGCGCGCGTCGAACAGTCCCTGCACCTCGTCGCCCGCGCGCTCGCGGATGCCGGAGAGCCCCTCCAGCGAGCGGCGCAGCTCCTCCGCCTCCGCCTCCAGCGTCCGCCCGCGCCCGCGGGCCCCGTCCGCCCCCTGCCGCGCCGCCGCCAGCGCCCGCTCCATCTCCCGCATCTCCCCCTCCGCGCGGGCGACGGCGACGCGCAATTCGCTTTCCTCGTCGCGCGCCGCCTCCCAGACGGAGTCCAGCTCGCCGAGGGCGCTGCCGGCGCGGTGCTGCTCGCCGGCGGCCTCGTTCGTCGCGCGCTGCAGCTCCGCCAGCCGAGCGTCCAGCGCGCCGATGCGCTCCAGCGCCTCGGCGGAGAGGCGGCGGGCGCTCGCCATCCCGGCGCCCATCTCCTCGCGCTCGCGGCGCAGGCGCGTCTGGCGGTGGCCGTGCGCGGCGGCGTCGGCATCCACCTGGCGCAGCTCGTTCTCCGTGCGCCGGACGAAGTCCTCCGCCTCGCGCGCCCGCTCCTCCGCCACCGCGGCCTGCTCCGCCAGCGCGTCGCGGTCCAGCACCAGCCGGTCGTGGGCCACGCGCGCGTCCTCCACCTCGTTGCGCAGGCGGGCCAGCGCCTCGCGCCGGGCCAGGATCCCCTCGCCGCTGACGGGCTGGCCCAGGCGAATGACGCCGCGCGCGTCCACCGTGTCGCCCCGGGCGTCCACGCGGGGGCCGCCGCCGTACCCCTCCAGCGCGTCCTCGCCGGGGACGACCAGGAGGCCGTGGAGAAAGGTGGCCACCCACGCCGCCGCGGCGCCGTGCCCCGCCACGCCCAGCCGGGCCGCGGCGTCCGCGTCCGCCAGCGCCTCGCGCACGCCCGGCGCGTCCAGGGGCAGGAGCATCAGCGTACCCCCGCCGTCCCACTCGTCGCGGAACCAGCGGCGCACGCGGCGCGCGGCGGCCAGGTCGTCGACCACCAGCGCCTGCAGGAGGGTGCCGAGGAACGACTCGACCGCCGCCGCCGTCACCGCGTCCGCCGTGGTGGCGCGGACGAAGTCGGCCAGGGGGGCGCGGACGCCGGGGAAGCGGTCGCGCATTCCCATCAGCGCGCTGACGGCGGGGGAAAAGCCCTCGTAGCTGCGCTCCAGCGCCTCGCGCGCGGCCACCTGCGCGGTCAGCCGCGACAGCCGGTCCTCCGCGGCGCGCAGGGGATCGCGCAGCGCGGACTCGCGGCCGCGCAGCACGCGCACCTCCTCGCGCGCCCGCTCCGCCGCGTCCACGGCGG
>DASTNU010000554.1:0-3284 GCA_035720605.1 Longimicrobium sp.
GACTACATCTCCGACGCGCTGGCCGCGCAGGTGGGCGGCATCGGCATCGCGCCGGGGGCCAACATCAACTACGTCACCGGCCACGCCATCTTCGAGGCCACGCACGGCACCGCGCCCAAGTACGCGGGCAAGGACATGGTGAACCCCGGCTCCGTCATTCTCAGCGGCGAGATGATGCTGCGCTACATGGGGTGGGGCGAGGCGGCGGACCTCATCGTCCGCGGGCTGGAGGGCGCCATCGCGCAGAAGACGGTCACCTACGACTTCGAGCGGCTGATGGAGGGCGCGACCAGGGTGTCGTGCTCGGAGTTCGGCCGGAAGATCATCGAGAAGATGGGGTAGGAACGGCAGTGCCAAGTGCCCAGTACCAAGTGCCAAGTGGTGGCGTCGGCACCTCGGTATTTTGCACTTGGTACTTGGTACTTGGTACTTGGTACTTGGTACTTGATCCTTGGCACTTGAACCTGGGCACTGTCCCTCATGAACATCACCGTTTCCGCGGCCGGCTCCAGCCGCCCCACCACCCCGCTGCTCGTCGTCCCCGTGCTGGAGGGCGACGCGCAGGACCCGGCGTTCCAGGCGCTGGACCAGGCGCTCGGCGGGCAGCTGTCCACCCTGCTTTCGCGCGGCGACCTGAAGAGCGGCTTCGGCGAGACGGCGCTCGTGTTCCCCGCCGGCGGCGCGGGCGGGGCGGAGCGCGTCCTGGCCGTGGGCCTGGCGAAGGGCGCGGAGATCACCGGCGAGCGCCTGCGCCGCGCGGCCGGCAGCGCGGCCAAGCAGGCGGCGAAGTCGCGCGTCCCGTCGCTCGCCTTCGCGCTTCCGGCGTCGTCGCTCCCCGCCGCCGATGCGGCGCGGGCGGTGGCGGAGGGGCTGGTGCTGGGCGCCTACGACTTCCGCGAGTGGAAGACGCAGGCCCCCGACGCGCCGGAGCCGGTCCCGCTGGACGACGCCGTCATCCTCCTTCCCGAGGGCGCGGACCAGGGCGCCGCGGCGGAGGGCGCGCGCGTGGGCGACATCATCGCGCGGGCGGAGAACCTGGCCCGCGACCTGGGCAACCTTCCCGGCAACGTGGCCACGCCCACCTACCTGGGCGAGACGGCGGAGCGCATCGGCCGGGAGCGCGGGCTCACGGTGACGGTGCTGGGGCGCGAGCAGCTGCGGGCGGAGGGGATGAACGCCCTCCTCGCCGTCGCCCAGGGGTCGGTGCAGGAGCCGCGGCTGATCGTGATGGAGCACCGCGGCGGGGCGGAGGGGGAGAAGCCGCTCGTGCTGGTGGGCAAGGGGCTGACCTTCGACGCCGGCGGCATCTCCATCAAGCCCGCGCAGGGGATGGAGGACATGAAGTTCGACATGTGCGGCGGCGCGGGGACCATCGCGGCCATGCAGGCCATCGCCGAGCTGGGCCTGCCGGTGAACGTGGTCGGCATCGTCCCCAGCAGCGAGAACCTGCTGGGCGGCGCGGCGATGAAGCCGGGCGACATCGTCCGCGCGCACGGGGGAAAGACGATCGAGATCGTCAACACCGACGCGGAGGGGCGGCTGATCCTGGTGGACGCCATCTCCTACGCCAGGCGCTTCGACCCCGCGGCCATGCTGGACGCCGCGACGCTCACCGGCGCCTGCGTGATCGCCCTGGGCCACGCGGCCACGGGGGTGATGGGGAACGACGACGGCATCGTGGCAGAGGTGGTGCGCGCGGGCGAGAGCACCGGCGAGCGCTGCTGGCAGCTGCCGATGTTCGACGACTACCGCGAGCAGATCAAGAGCGACTACGCCGACATCAAGAACACCGGCGGCCGCGCGGCGGGCACCATCACCGCCGGGTGGTTCCTGCGCGAGTTCGTGGGCGAGTGGCCGTGGGCCCACCTGGACGTGGCCGGGACGGCGTACGGCGAGGGAAAGATCTCGTACCTGACCAAGGGCGCCACCGGCGTGCCCACGCGCATCTACGTGCAGTGGGTGATGGACCGCGCGGCGGCGAACGGGGGTACGGCGCCGGCGTGATCCGCCGCGGTCTCCTCCTCCGCCTTCTCCCGGCCCTGCTGGCCGGGCTCTCCGCCGCCGCGCTGCTGCCGGCGGCGGAGCTTCGCGCGCAGGATACCATCCCCGCGCAGCGCGACACCGTGCGCCAGGATTCCGCCGTCATCCCCATCCCCGGCGAGGCGGTCCGCGGCGACACCATTCCCGACACCGCCAAGCCGGACTCCGTCCCCTCGGACTCCGCCCGCGCCGCGCCCAACTTTCCCACCTACCCGCAGCCGCGGCAGGCGGGGTTCGGCGCGGCGAGCTGGCTCTTCGGCCCGGCGGAGATGTCGCGCTTTCACGGCCTCACCCTGCTGGAGCTGCTGGACCGCATCCCCGGGCTGGTGATCACCCGCGAGGGCGGCGACGGGCGGCCGGCGGGGATCGCGGCGTTCGCCACGGGAGGTGGGCGGATGCGCGTCTTCCTGGACGGGTGGGAGATGCGGCCGCTGAACGGGAACGTGCCGGACCTGCAGCAGATCCCGATGCTGGACGTGGTGCAGATGCGGGTGACGCGCGGGCTGCTGGAGACGCGGGTGGACCTGGAGACGCTGCGTCTTTCCGACCGCCGCCCCTTCGCCCAGGTGGAGGGCGGCGACGGCGACTTCGCCACGCGGCTGCTGCGCGGCTTCTTCGCGCGGCCGCTGGGGGAGCGGTTCCTGGTGCAGGTGGGGCTGGACCTGGTGGAGACGGCGGGGTTCCGGCGCGCGGCGGACTTCAGCGAGAACACCGGGATGGCGCGGCTGAGCTACGCCTTCTCGCCGGACCGCGCGCTGCAGGTGGAGTACCGCCGCACGGGGATCGACACGGAGCGCCGGGTGGAGGGGTTCGCCATCCCCTCCGAGAGCTTCGACCGCGGCGAGGTGCTGCTGCGGGGGCGCGGGCGCTTCTTCGGCCGACGCGCGGCGTGCCCCGACACCACGGCGGCGCCGGGTGCGGCGGCGCCCGGCGACAGCGTGGTGGTGCCGCGCCCGTCCCGCGCGGCGGCGGGGGCGGCGGAGTGCCCGGCGCAGGGCGGCGTGTGGATCGACGGCGCGGTGGGACGCAGCTGGGTGGAGCCGCAGGGAAGCGACACCGTGACCCTGGCGCGCGAGTCGGTGCAGGCCATGCTGCGTGCGACGATCGACATCCCCCTGGGCACGCTGACCGGCGCGGCGCGGGTGCACCGCGTGGACGAGGAGGGCTTCGCGGCCAGCGGGACGGAGCTTTCCGCGCGCGCGGAGCTCACGCCGGCGCCGTGGCTGGCCGCCTGGGGCGAGGCG
>DASTNU010000555.1:0-2559 GCA_035720605.1 Longimicrobium sp.
GAGATCGTCCGGCGGCACGAGACGCTGCGCACCAGGATCGAGGAGCGCGACGGCGAGCCGGTGCAGGTCGTCCAGCCGCACCGCCCACTCCGCCTGCGCGCGGAGGACGTCCACCCGCTCGGCGGCGAGACGGTGGACGACGCGCTGCGGCGGATGGCGGAGGAGGAGGCGGCGCGGCCGTTCCCGGAGAACGGGCCCTTCCTGCGCGTGCGCCTGCTGCGCGCCGCGGACGGCGATCACGTGCTGCTGTGGAACATCCACCACCTGATGGCGGACGGGTGGTCGCTGGGCATCTTCCAGACCGAGCTGCTGGCGCTCTACCGCGCCTTCGCCACGGACGCGGAGCCCGCGCCGGCGCCGCTGCCGATGCAGTACGGGGAGCACGCGCTGGCGCAGCGCCGCGAGCTGAGCGGCGACGCGCTGGAGCGGCTGGTGGCGTGGTGGAGGGACCGGCTGGCCGGCGCCCCCGCGCTGCTGGAGCTGCCGGCGGACCATCTGCGCCCCGCGCAACCCAGCGGCGCCGGCGCCTCGTTCTGGTTCGGCTTTCCGGAGGGGACCGCGGAGCGCGTGGCGCGGCTGGCCCGCGAGCGCGGCGCCACGCCCTTCATGGTGCTGCTGGCGGCGTTCCAGGCGCTGCTCTCGCGCTGGTCCGGCCAGGACGACGTGGTGGTGGGCACCCCCATCGCCAACCGTACCCGGCCGGAGCTGGAGCCGCTGATCGGCCTCTTCGTCAACACCCTGGCCATCCGCGGCGACGTGGCGGGCGACCCGTCGTTCGATGCGCTGCTGGCGCGGGTGCGCGACGCCACGCTGGGCGCCTACGAGCACCAGGACGTTCCCTTCGAGCGGCTGGTGGAGGAGCTGAACCCCGAGCGGTCGCTCAGCCACTCGGCCGTCTTCCAGGTGATGTTCATCCTGCAGAACACGCCGCGGGCGGAGGGCGCGGCCGAGCTGGAAGGGCTGACCCTTTCCGGCCTGCCGCGCGCGCGGGAGACGGCGCAGTTCGACCTCACCCTCGCGCTGCACGAGTTCGGGGACGAGCTGGCGGCGCGGCTGGAGTTCGCGACCGACCTCTGGGTCCCCGAGACGATGGAGCGGTTCGCGGCGCAGTTCGTCCGCCTGCTGGACGCCGCGCTGGACGACCCCTCCACCCCCATCGGCGCGCTGCCGCTGCTGGACGACGGGGAGCGCGCGCGGCTGCTGGAGGACTTCACCGGCCGGCGGGCGGCGTACCCGGACCTGCCGCTGCACGCGCTGGTGGAGGCGCAGGCCGCCCGCACGCCGGACCGGGAGGCGCTGGTCTTCCGCGGCGAGTCGCTGACGCACGCGCAGCTGCACGCGCGCGCCAACCGGCTCGCCAACCACCTGCGCGCGCTGGGCGCGGGACCGGAGGTGCGCGTCGGCATCTGCCTGGAGCGCTCCCTGGACACCGTGGCCGCCATCCTGGCGGTGCTGAAGGCGGGCGCCGCGTACCTCCCGCTGGACCCCGCCTATCCGGCGGACCGCCTGGCGTACATGCTGGAGGATTCCGCCGCGCCCATCCTGGTGACGCAGACGTCGCTGCGCGGGCTGCTCCCCACCGCGGGGGTGCGCATCGTCGCGGTGGACGAGGACGCGGCGGCGATCGCGGCGCAGCCGGCGGAGGCGCCCGTGGCGCCGGTCGACCAGGCCAACGTGGCGTACGTCATCTACACCTCGGGGTCGACGGGGCGTCCCAAGGGCGTCGTGGTCACGCACGGCGGCGCGGCCGCCTTCCTGGCCGGGATGGACGACCGCGTCGGGGGGACGATGCCGGGGACCTGGCTGGCGGTGTCGCGCATCTCCTTCGACATCCACGTCCTGGAGCTGCTGTGGACGCTGGCCCGCGGCTTTCGCGTGGTCGTGCAGCCGGAGGTGGACCAGGCGGGCGAGGGCGAGTCGCTGGCGGAGCAGATCCGCCGGCACGGCGTCACCCACCTGCAGTGCACGCCGCTGCTGGCGGGGATGCTGATCGCGCAGTCGGGGGTGGAGGCGCTGCGCGGGCTGGACCGCCTGTTCCTGGGCGGCGAGGCGCTGACCGCGGAGCTGGCGGCGCAGATCATGACCGTGCTCCCGGAGGGCCTCGTCAACCTCTACGGCCCGACGGAGACCACCGTCTGGGACACCACGCACCGGGTGACGGCGGAGGACGCGCGCGGCGCCGTCCCCGTCGGCCGGCCGATCGCCAACACGCGGCCGTACGTGCTGGACGCGGGGATGCGCCTGCAGCCGCTCGGCATCCCCGGCGAGCTGTACCTGGCCGGCCCGGGCGTCACCCGCGGCTACCAGGGGCGGCCCGGGCTCACCGCCGAGCGCTTCGTCCCCGACCCGTTCTCGGCCGATCCCGGGGCGCGGATGTACCGCACCGGCGACCGCGCGCGGTGGAAGGAAGTGCGAGAGCCGCACGCCGCCGACGATTCGCGCGAGGCCGTCTCCACTCACGCACTCACGCACCCACGCACTCACGCACTGGAGTACCTGGGACGCACCGACTTCCAGATGAAGGTGCGCGGCTTCCGCATCGAGCCGGGAGAGGTGGAG
>DASTNU010000556.1:0-4096 GCA_035720605.1 Longimicrobium sp.
CCCTGGCGCACGCCGTGGTGATGGCGCGCGACGACGGCACCGGGCGGACGCGCCTGGTCGGCTACGTCGTGCCTCGTGACGGCGCGGCGGCGGACGCGGCCGGGGTGCGGCGCTGGCTGCGCGCGCGCCTTCCCGCGTACATGGTCCCCTCGGCCATCGTGCCGCTGGAGGCGCTCCCGCTCACCGCGCACGGCAAGGTGGACCGGCGGGCGCTTCCCGCGCCGGCCGCGCTGGAGCCGCTGGAGGGCGACTGGAGCGAGGCGGGCGAGACCGCGCGGGCGCTGGCGGAGATCTTCCGCGAGGTGCTGGGCGCGCCGTCCATCGCCCGCGACGACGACTTCTTCGAGCTGGGCGGGCACTCGCTGCTGGGGATGCAGGTCCTTTCCCGCGTCCGCCAGCGGTGGGGGGTGGAGCTGCCGGTGCGCGCGGTGTTCGAGGCGCCCACGGTGGCCGCGCTGGCCGCGCGCATCGACGCGGCGCGCGGCCGGCCCGCGGCCCCGCAGCCGCCGCTGCGCCCGGTGCGCCGCGACGGTCCGCTGCCGCTGAGCTACGCGCAGCAGCGCCTCTGGTTCCTGCACCAGATGGAGCCGGAAAGCCCCTTCTACAACATCCCCGCGGCCGTCCGCCTCTCCGGGACGCTCGACGCGGCCACCGTTCGCCACGCGCTGTGCGAGATCGTGCGCCGGCACGAGGCGCTGCGCACCACCTTCCTGGCCACGGCCGACGGGAGCGCCCAGGTGGTGCACCCCGCGCCGCACGACTTCGACCTCCCGGTCCACGACGTCTCGCACCTCCCGCGTCCGCAGGCGGCGAACGAGGCGAGGCGGGTGGCGCGCGAGGAGGCCGGGACGCCCTTCGACCTGGCGCGCGACCGGATGCTGCGCGCCGTCCTGGTCCGCCTGGCCAGCAACGAGCACCTGCTCGTGCTGAACCTGCACCACGTGGCGGGCGACGGCTGGTCGATCGGGGTGCTCTTCCGCGAGCTGGCGGCGCTGTACGAGGCGTTCGCCGCCGGGCTCCCCTCGCCGCTCCCCGCGCCGCCGGTGCAGTACGCCGACTACGCGGTGTGGCAGCGCGAGTGGCTGCGCGAGGGGGTGCTGGAAGACCAGCTGGCCTACTGGCGCGGCCGGCTGGCCGGCGCCCCCGCCGTCCTGGAGCTGCCGACGGACCGGGCCCGCCCCGCGGTGCAGAGCTACCGCGGCGAGGTGGTCCCCTTCGAGGTGCCGGCCGGGCTCGCCGCGCGGCTGCGCGAGGCCGCGCGGCGCGAGGGGGCCACGCTGTTCATGGTGCTGCTGGCCGGCTTCGACCTGCTGGTCCACCGCCTGTCGGGGCGCGACGACGTCGTCGTCGGCTCGCCGATCGCGGGGCGGGTGCGGCGCGAGGTGGAGGGGCTGATCGGCTTCTTCGTCAACACCATGGCGCTGCGCACCGACCTCTCGGGCGACCCCACCGTGGCGGAGCTGATCGGCCGGGTGCGCGAGGGGACGCTGGAGGCGTACGCGCACCAGGACCTCCCCTTCGAGCGCGTGGTGGAAGAGCTGCAGCCGGAGCGGACGCTCAACCGCAACCCGCTCTTCCAGGTGGCCTTCGCGCTGCAGAACGTGCGGATGGAGCCGGTGGACGCGCCCGGGCTGCGGCTGAAGCTGGAGGACGTGGACAGCGGCACCAGCAAGTTCGACATGTTCCTGGAGATGCTGGAAGACGGCCCCACCCTGCGCGGGAACCTGGAGTACGCCACCGACCTGTGGGAGCGCGCCACGGTGGAGCGGATGATCGCGCTGTTCATCCGCCTCCTGGACGCGCTGGCGGGCGATCCCGCGCTCCCGGTGAGCCGCGCGCGGCTGCTGGACGAGGCCGACGCGATCGCCCAGGTGCGCGACTGGAACCGCACCGCCCGCCCCTACCCGCGCGACGCCAGCATCCACGACGTGTTCCGGGAACGCGCGCGGGCCACCCCCGGCGCGGTGGCGCTGGAGTGGGTGGGCGGAAAGCTGACCTACGCCGAGCTGGACCTCCGCTCCAACCGGCTGGCGCACCACCTGGTCGACGTGGGCGTCCGTCCCGGCCAGCCGGTGGCGGTCGCCGCGGAGCGCTCGGCCGCCGTAGTGGTGGCCATCCTGGCGATCCTCAAGGCGGGCGGCGCCTACGTCCCCATCAACCCCAGCTACCCCCGCAGCCGCGTGGCGCTGATGCTGGACGACAGCGGCGCCCGCGTGCTGGTCACCGAGAGCGCGCTGGTGGATGCGCTCCCGGCGCACGGGCTGGCCACGGTGCTGCTGGACGGCGACACGCCGCGGATCTCGGCCCGGCCCACGCACCCGCCCGCGGTGCGGGTCCCGGCCGACGCGGCGGCGTACGTGATGTACACCTCGGGCTCCACCGGCCGCCCCAAGGGGGTGGTCGTCCCCCACCGCGCGGTGCTGCGGCTGGTGCTGAACAGCGGCTTCGCCAGCTTCGGGGCCGGCGAGGTGTGGCTGCAGCTGGCGCCGCTCGCCTTCGACGCCAGCACGCTGGAGCTGTGGGCGCCGCTGCTGAACGGCGGCCGGCTGGCGCTCTACCCCCCCGTGCCGGTGGACCCGGCCGAGCTGGGCGGCTTCATCCGGCGCCACGGGGTGACCAGCGCCTGGCTCACCGCCGGGCTCTTCCACCAGATGGTGGACACCTCGCTCGACGCCCTGGGCGGGCTGCACCAGCTGCTGGCCGGCGGCGACGTCCTTTCCGTCGGCCACGTCCGCCGCGTGCTGGACGCCTTTCCGCAGGTGCGGCTGATCAACGGCTACGGGCCCACGGAGAACACCACCTTCTCCTGCTGCCGCACCATCGTCGACGCGGACGCCGGGCGCGCGTCCATCCCCATCGGCGGGCCGATCGCGAACTCGACGGCGTACGTGCTGGACGCCAACCTGCACCCGGCGGGCGCGGACGTGCCCGGCGAGCTGTTCGTGGGCGGCGACGGGGTGGCGCGCGGCTACCTGAACGCCCCGGCGCTCACCGCCGAACGCTACCTCCCCGACCCGTTCATCGACCGGGCCGGGGCGCGGATGTACCGCACCGGCGACCGGGTGCGCCGGCGGCCGGACGGGTCCATCGACTTCCTGGGCCGCATCGACGAGCAGGTGAAGATCCGCGGCTACCGCGTCGAGCCCGGCGAGGTGGAGGCGGTGCTGGAGCGCAGCCCCTCGGTCGCCACGGCCGTCGTCCACGTGCGCGAGGACGTCCCCGGCGACCGGCGGCTGGTGGCGTACGTGATCCCCGCCCGCCCCGACGCCGTCGCGGAGGTGGCGGAAGCGGCGGCGGAGACGGCGGACCGGCAGGTGAGCCAGTGGGAGAGCCTGTTCGACGACGTCTACACCGGCTCGCGCGGCACCGAGGAGGGCGGCGAGACCTTCGACATCGTCGGCTGGAACAGCTCGTACACCGGCCAGCCGATCCCGCCGGAGGAGATGCGCGAGTGGGTGGAGCGCACCGTGGAGCGCATCCTGGCCCTGCGTCCCCGCAAGGTGCTGGAGCTGGGGGTGGGGACGGGTCTCCTCCTCTTCCGCGTCGCCCCTGGATCGGCCGAGTACGTGGGAACCGACTTCAGCGCGCAGGTGCTGGCGCGGCTGGAGGCGCGGCTGCGCACCGCGGGGGCGCAGCTCCCCCCCGTGCGCCTGCTGCAGCGCGAGGCGGCCGACTTCGGCGGGATCGACGAGCGCCGGTTCGACACCGCGATCCTGAACTCGGTGTGCCAGTACTTCCCCACGGCCGACTACCTCGCGGCGGTGGTGGAGAAGACGGTGGGCGCGCTGGTCGACGGCGGCGCCTTCTTCGTGGGCGACGTGCGCAACCGGTGGACGCTGGACGCCTTTCGCACCGCCATCGAGTTCGACGCCGCGCCGGGATCGGTGCGGACCGCCGACCTGCGCCAGCGCTGCAGGCGGATCGTGGAGGAGGAAGAGGAGCTGGTGGTGGAGCCCGACTTCTTCCGCGCGCTGCAGCCCCGCATCCCCCGCGTCAGCCGGGTGGAGGCGCGGGTGAAGCGCGGCGCGTTCCACAACGAGCTCACCCGCCACCGCTTCGACGTGGTCGTCCACGTCGGGCCGGCGGTGGAGAGGGA
>DASTNU010000557.1:0-4011 GCA_035720605.1 Longimicrobium sp.
CCGTCCCCACCAGGTGCAGCACCGGCTCGCCGGAGTCGTTGTGCGTCCACAGCGCGTCGCCGCCGCCGCTGAGCGCCAGACCGCTGGACTCGTGCACGGCGTCCGGCAGCGCCACGCCTGCCGTATCCACCCGGCACGCGAACGCGCCCTGTGCCGCGGCGGAATCCGCCGGGCGCGCGGTGACGGGCGTGTCCGCCGCCGCCAGCGCGGACTCGTCCCGGTCCCCGCCGCCGTCGTTGCGCCTCGACGGCGACACCAGCATCGACAGCCCGGCCACGACGGCGGTCGCCGCCAGCAGCAGCAGGCCGGTACGCATCAGGGGAATCTCCTGCACCGCCGCCTCCACACGTCGCATGAAATGGTTGCGCCGCACGTGCCGCCGGTCATCCCGCCGGCACCACCTGTCCGCCCGCCACCACGTACACGCGGTCGCCGGGCGCCACCGGCACGTCCGCGGTGCCGGTGAACTCGCCGAACGCGGGAAGGATACCCACCCGCGGCCCCAGGTGAAAGCATGGCAGCCGTTCCCGCTGCCGTCCCGCGCCCCGCAGCGTCACCGAGGGATGCACGTGGCCGGCCAGCACGTAGCACGCGGGCGCGGGCTGCGGATGGTGCGCGTACGCGTACGGCGGCGCGTCCAGCGGCCCGTTGACGCAGGTGATCCGCAGCTCGTCCGGCGGGTCGCCGGCGCCCTTGTCGTGGTTGCCGCGCACCAGCGTAAGGGAAAGATGCGGATGCGCGCTTCGCCACGCCGCCAGCGCCTCCATCGTCCTCGCGGCGCGTCCCTGCTTCGCGTGCAGGAAGTCGCCCAGGAAGACGATCGATTCCGCGCCGGTGCGTTCCACCGCGCTCGCCAGCCGCGCCAGCGTCTCACCCGTCGTCCCGCCGGGGACCGGGACGCCGAGGGCGCGGAACGCCGCCGCCTTGCCGAAGTGCGGGTCGGCCACCAGCAGCGCCCGCGCGCGGGGCCGGTACGCCGCCCGCTCCGGCAGCAGCACCAGCCGCTCGCCGCACAGCTCGATCTCCAGGTCTCCGTCCAGACTCACCGTCATCCCACAAAGAAAAAAAGAGAAGCCTCACACGGAGTCAACGGAGTTTGCTTCGTGCGGGAAAGCACGCTTGTGCCGATCAACAAATCCCCAGAGCCTTGCGGGTAGATCGATGCCGCCGCGGTAGAAAGAACTCCCTTGACTCCGTTGACTCCGTGTGAGGCCCAAATCACTAGAATCTGGCGATGCGTGGAACTGGCATCATCGCCCCGCGTCCGCGTACTTCTCCAGCGCAACCTGCATGCGGCGCACGCGGTCCGCCATGGACTCGCTGGTCACCGCCTCGCGGGTGCGGTCCACCAGCAGGGGGAACGCCAGCGGCGGCGTGCGCTTGGGCTGGGTGACGACCACGCGGCCGGCCGCCAGGCGCTCCAGGGTGCGGCCCAGGCGGCTGCTCTCCAGCTGGCGCTCCAGCACCTCGCGGTGCGCCTGCGTCACCAGCAGGTTGCCGGGGTCGTAGCGGGTGAACACGTCGAAGAACAGCCCGCTGCTGGCCTGCAGCTGCCTGGCCGTCTTGCCCGCGTACGGATAGCCCTGGAACACCAGTCCCGCCACCCGCGCGATCTCGCGGAACTGCCGCCGCGCCATCTCCGTCGCGTTCAGGCTGGCGGGGACGTCCTCCAGCAGGTGGTGCGGGCTCAGCAGCCCGGCCGCCAGCGCCTCGTCCAGCGGCGCGGGGTCCGGCGAGAGCAGCTCGATCCCGTAGTCGTTCATCGAGAAGGTGAAGGAGATGGGGACCAGGCGCGAGATGCGGTACGCGAACAGCGCCGCCAGCCCCTCGTGCACCAGCCGCCCCTCGAAGGGAAAGAAGAACAGGTGGTGCCCCTCGCGCGTCTTCACCCGCTCGATCAGCAGCTCGTCCGCGGCGGGAATGCGCGACCAGCGGGCCTGGATCTCCAGGATCGGGCGGATGGCCTCCATCTCCACGTCGCGCCAGACGCCGCGCGACGCTTCTTCCAGCCGCGCCCGCAGGCTGGCCGCCAGCTCGGTGGAAAGCGGCATCCGCGCCCCCATCCACCGCGGGATGTAGCCTTTCGTGCCCCTGGCGCGGCGCACCCACGCCACCATGTCGCGCACCCGCACGAACTCCAGCGGCTTGCCCGCGAAGACGAACCGGTCCCCCGGATGCAGGCGCGCGATGAAGCTTTCCTCCACCGAGCCCAGCGCGCCCCCGCCCATGTACTTCACCGTCACCGACGCGTCGCTCACGATGGTACCGATGGACATGCGGTGCCGCCGCGCGATCTGCCGGTCGTCCACGTAGTGCGTCCCGTCCTCGCCCACGGCCACGCGCTGGAACTCCGGATACGCGCTGAGCGCCGCGCCGCCGCGCGTGACGAAGTCCAGCACCCACCGCCACTCGTCGTCCATCAGATCCGCGTAGGCGCGGGTGGTGCGCACCTCCGCCTTCAGCGCGTCCGGATGAAAGCCGCCGCCCAGCGCCACCGTCACCACGTGCTGCGCCAGCAGGTCCAGCGGGCGCTCCACGGGAAGCCGCGACTCCACCGCGTTGGCGCGCATCCCGTCGCGCGCGGCCGCCACCTCGATGAGCTCCAGCGCGTTGGTCGGCACGCAGGTCACGCGGCTCACCGCGCCCGGACGGTGGCCGCTGCGCCCCGCGCGCTGCAGCAGCCGCGCCACCCCCTTGGGGCTGCCGATCTGCAGCACCCGGTCGACCGGGGAAAAGTCCACCCCCAGGTCCAGCGACGAGGTGGCCACCACGCAGCGCAGCCGCCCGGAGCGCAGCCCCTCCTCCACCCACTCGCGCCGCGCGCGGTCCAGCGACCCGTGGTGCAGGGCGATCTGCCCCGCCCAGTCCGGCCGCGCCTCCAGCAGCGCCTGGTACCAGATCTCCGTTTGTGAACGGGTATTCGTAAACACGATGGCGCTTTCGCCCTCCTCCACCGCCTCCACCACCTGCGGCAGCATCTGCGTCCCCAGGTGCCCGGCCCAGGGAAAGCGCTGGATGGTGGGCGGGATGAGCGCGTCCACCACCACCTCCTTGGGCACGTGCCCGCGCACGATGCGCCCGCGCGGCCGGTCCGGCGCCACGCCCAGCAGCGCGTCCAGCGCGTCGTCCAGGTTGCCGATGGTGGCGCTGAGCCCCCAGGTGCGCAGCGCGGGGCGCCACGCGCGCAGCCGCGCCAGCGCCAGCTCCGCCAGCACGCCGCGCTTGGTGCCCATCAGCTCGTGCCACTCGTCGACGACGACGGCGCGCAGCTCGGAAAAGAGAGGGCGCGCGTCGTCGCGGGAAAGGAGGAGCGCCAGGCTCTCCGGCGTGGTGACCAGCGCCGTGGGCAGGCGGGTGCGCTGGCGGCTGCGCACCGCGGCGCTGGTGTCGCCCGTGCGCGACTCCAGCGTCCAGGGGACGGCGAGGTCGGCGAGCGGCGCGCGCAGGGCCTCTTCCGTATCCGCCGCCAGCGCGCGCAGCGGGGTGATCCACAGCACCCGCAGCGGCGGCGCCTTGGCGGAGGCCCCCCGTCCCCTCCCCGCTCGTTCCTCGCGGAGAGGGGGAGATGCCTCGCGCCCGTCGGCCTGTTCCGCCATCCACTCCAGCACCGGGCCCAGCCACGCCGCGTAGGTCTTGCCCGTCCCCGTGGCCGCGTGGATCAGCCCGCTCTCCCCGGCCAGGTACGCGCGCCACACCTCGCGCTGGAACGCGAACGGCTCCCACCCCCGCGCGGCGAACCACGCCTCGGCGGGCGCGAGCGGGTCGGCGGCGGCGGCGGGCGGTGCTGTGCGCGGCAGGATCATCTCCAGGCAACCTCGTCGCGAGGCACGGCAATGATCACGTCGACCCCGTCATGATCACGTTCCGCGTCTCTCCACCCCGACCCCTCTACAAGTGCCGGGCCGGACAGCGCTGACCGGGAGTGCCGCGCGGAGAACGCGGAGAAACCGATGAGCCGCGGAGGGATGAATAACCCCCTCCACGGCTCGCCCTTTTCTTCCGCGTCCTCCG
>DASTNU010000558.1:0-17119 GCA_035720605.1 Longimicrobium sp.
TCGGAGAATCGAACGCGTGCATGCGCTACAAAACGCCACGCCTGGCCACAGTCAGCACCACAACTCCGCCACCTGCGGCACGATCGAACACCCCACGTGAAAGACGCGGAGGGCATGGAGAGAATTCTCCGCGTCCTCCGCGCCATGTTGTGTAGTGCGCCGCTTGGAATACGGCTAAAGGGGGATGTTGCCGTGCTTGCGGGGCGGGTTGGTGTCGCGCTTGTTCTGCAGCATGTCGAAGGCGCTGATCACCCGGGCGCGCGTCTCGCGCGGGTCGATCACGTCGTCCACGTAGCCGCGGGCCGCGGCGGCGAACGGGTTGGCGAAGCGGTCCTCGTAGTCCTTCTGCCGGGTGGACGCCTCCGCCGCGGGATCGTCCGCGCCGCCGATCTCGCGACGGTAGAGGATCTCCACCGCGCCCTTGGCCCCCATCACCGCGATCTCGGCCGTGGGCCAGGCGTAGTTCACGTCGCCGCGGATGTGCTTGGAGCTCATCACGTCGTAGGCGCCGCCGTACGCCTTGCGGGTGATGATGGTCACCTTGGGCACGGTGGCCTCGCAGAACGCGTACAGCAGCTTGGCCCCGTGGCGGATGATGCCGCCGTGCTCCTGCGCCACGCCGGGAAGGAAGCCGGGGACGTCCTCGAAGGTGAGCAGGGGGATGTTGAACGAGTCGCAGAAGCGGACGAAGCGCGCCGCCTTCACGGATGCGTCGATGTCCAGCACTCCCGCCAGCACCGCCGGCTGGTTGGCCACGATGCCGACGGAATGCCCGCCGGCGTGCGCGAAGCCGCAGAGGATGTTCCCCGCGTAGTCCGCGTGCACCTCGTAGAACTCGCCGTCGTCCACCACGCGCCGGATGACGTCGTGCATGTCGTACGGCTTGTTGGGGTGGTCGGGGACGATGTCCAGCAGCTCCTCGTCCGCGCGGTCGAACGGGTCGTCCGTGGGCCGGCGCGGCGGGTCCTCGGCGTTGTTCTGCGGGATGAACTCGAAGAGGTGGCGAATGCGGTGCAGGCACTCCACCTCGCTCTTGAGCGCGAAGTGCGCCACGCCGGACCGGGCCGCGTGGGTGGCGGCGCCGCCCAGCTCCTCCATGGTCACGTCCTCGTGCGTCACCGTCTTCACCACGTTGGGGCCGGTGACGAACATGTAGCTCGTCCCCTGCACCATGTAGATGAAGTCGGTGATGGCGGGCGAGTACACCGCGCCGCCGGCGCACGGCCCCAGGATGGCGCTGATCTGCGGGATCACGCCGGAGGCGAGCGTGTTGCGCAGGAAGATGTCCGCGTAGCCGCCCAGGGAGACCACGCCCTCCTGGATGCGCGCACCGCCCGAGTCGTTCAGCCCCACCACCGGTGCGCCGTTCTTGAGCGCCAGGTCCATGATCTTCACGATCTTGGCCGCGTGCGTCTCGCTGAGCGAGCCGCCGAAGATGGTGAAGTCCTGCGAGAATACGTAGACCAGCCGGCCGTGGACGGTGCCGTACCCCGTGACCACGCCGTCGCCAAGGTACTTCTCCTTGTCGAGGCCGAACTCCGTGGCGCGATGGACGACGAAGCGGTCCATCTCCACGAACGAGCCTTCGTCCAGCAGCACGTCCAGCCGCTCGCGCGCGGTGAGCTTGCCACGCTCGTGCTGCGCCTTGATGCGCTTTTCGCCGCCGCCCATCTCCGCCTGCCGGCGAAGCTCCTCCAGGTGCTCCAGCTTCTGCCGCATCGACATCGCGTGTCGCCCGTGCTGTCCGTGTGAAGGTCCGTGAAAGGGCGCCAATCTACCACACGGATCACGGGCTCGCACGGGGAGCCGCAACGCGACAGCGGGCGGGGCCGTTCCCGACCCCGCCCGCCCGGCCCGCGTCGGACTCGTCGCCCCGACGATCAGCTCCAGCCACTGCTGCACTGGAACGATTCCCACTTGGTGGTTCCCGAGCCGCCGCTGTCCAGCGCGATCACGTACACATCGACCCACGCGCCGCCCCAGGGGGAGTAAGGACACTCTGCAAAGGCATAGGTCCCCCATCCCGACGCGTTGACCCAGGTGTACTCGTAGCCGCTGCCCGTGCCGCCCCAGGCGTAGGCAGAGCACTCCAGGTAGCCGTACAGGCCGGAGGGGTAGCAGTCGATGTCGACGCTCACGGACGAGGGCGAGGGCCAGGACGGCGGCGAGTTACCGGACAGCGTCGAATTCACCAGGCGGTTGTTGGGTGCGCCCGTGCCGGCGCCGGCCAGCCCTCCCGTGTAAGCGGAGTTCACGATCGCCGCCGACACGGTGGCGGGTGCGGCGGTGGGATTGCCCTGCAGGTACAGGGCGGCCACGCCCGCCACGTGCGGCGACGCCATCGAGGTGCCGTCGAGGGTGTTCGTCGCGGTGCTGCCGGTGTGCCAGGCCGAAAGGATGTCCGAACCCGGCGCATACAGGTCGACACAACGGCCGTAGTTGGAAAACCACGACCGCTCATCGTTCGAGTTGGAGGCGGCGACCGTCAGTACCGCTGCAATGCGTGCGGGCGAGTAGTAGCAGGCATCGCCCCAGTCGTTCGCCGCCGCGACGGCATACACCACCCCCGCGTTGATCGAGCTGCCGATCGCGGCATCCAGTGAGGTGTTGCCGCCTCCGCCCAGCGACATGTTCACCACGGCGGGCTTGACGTGGTTCGCCGTCACCCAGTCCACGCCCGCAATGACGCCGCTCCACGTCCCCGAGCCGTAGCAGTCCAGCACTCGCACCGACACCACCGTGGCGCTCTTCGCGACGCCGTAGGTGCTTCCCGCGGCTGTGCCGGCCACGTGCGTGCCATGGCCGTGGCAGTCGCTTCCGCCGCCGCCGTACGCGTCGTACCCGGCGATGGCGCGGCCGCCGAACTCCGCGTGATCGTACCGGATCCCGGTGTCCAGCACGTAGATCCGCACGCCGGAGCCCGTGGCCGTGTAGTTGTAGTTGCCGTCCACCAGCTGGTCGATGCGGTCGAGCCCCCACGGCGCGTTGTACTGCGTGGCGCTAACCGTGGCGATACCGTCCTGCTCCACGTATGAGACGTTCGGGTTGTGGCGCAGCGCTTCCACGGCCGCGGGCGGAAGCGTGGCCGCGAAGCCGCGCAGGGCGCTGCGGTAGGTGAAGTGCAGCGTGCCGCCGTGCGCCGCCACCAGCCGCTTTGCCAGCCCGGGCGCGTCCTGCGCGTCGTCGTGGAATACGACGATGTAGCGATCACGGATTCCCTTCCCCGGTGCGGCCTGAAGCAACGGTGCGGCACCTTCGGACCCTGCCTGCTCCGGTGCCGTGGTCGTAGGCGCGTCGGTACAACCGGACGCGACGGCTCCGGCTACGGCGAGTGCCACCAGCGTGCGAAGGATCGATGCCTTCATGTTGCCTCCTTTTCACAAGATGGGACAAAGGGAGCGACTGCCTTTCTATATTACGAGTTTAGTCTCAAAATGCAAGCTTCTTCGTCCGAGTCGGGCTTACGGAGGCGCCCGCTGATTCACAGACTGGCCGACCTGACGCGCGACGGTTCCGGTGCAGAGATACACTCATCCATGCGAACCGGAAAAAAACGGATGTTTCACCCGCATCACGCCGGCGGCGGGATGCCGGTGACGGCGCGGAAGACGCGGCGGCGGAAGCGCTGCATGTCGATGGTGGTGCGCGGCAGGTAGGTGCGGTTGGCGAGCAGCACCATCCAGGTGCGCGACCGCGGATCGATCCACAGGCATACGCCCGTCACCCCCGTGTGGCCGAAGCCCAGGATCTCCCTGCAGCTGTCGTGGTCCGGGACGATCCCCTCGCGGCAGTACACCTCCCACCCCAGCGCGCGCGTCCCCGCGCCCCGCTGCGGGCGGGTGAAGCCGCGCACGGTGCTGCGCTGAAAGACGCGCACGTCCCCCAGCCGCCCCTCGTTGGCGATCATCGCCGCGAAGCGCGCCAGGTCCGCCGCGGTGGAGAAGGCGCCCGCGTTCCCCGCGATCCCGCCCAGCCGCCGTCCCACCTCGTCGAACGACCCGCCGCGGTACGCCTCGTCGCGCTCCGCCAGGTGCAGGGTGGGCGCGCAGCGCTCGCAGCCGCGCCGCACGCCCATGTACGTGTCGTTCATCCCCAGCGGCCCCCACACGCGGCGGCGCAGGTAGCGCTGCAGCGGCTCCCCCGCCGCACGCTCCGCGGCGGCCCAGAGGACGACGAAGCCCAGGTCCGAGTACAGCACGTCCTCGCCGGGCTCGATTGCCAGCGGGGCGCGAAAGATGTAGCGGCGCACCGCGGCGGGGTCTTCGCTGGCGATGTTGAAGGCGCCGGCGCGCAGGCCGCCGGTGTGGGTGAGGAGGTGGCGGATGGTGACGCGGTTCCTGCCGCCGCCGGAAAACTCCGGCAGGTAGCGCCGCACGGGGGCGTCCAGCGCCAGCCGCCGGTCTTCCACCAGCGCCATCACCGCGGCGGTAGTGGCCACCACCTTGGTGAGCGACGCCAGGTCGTAGAGCGTGCTGTCGGCGCTGGCCGGGGCCGACGTCTCGCTCCATCCCGTGCGGCCGTACGCGGCGGCCGACTGGATGAGCCCGCGGTTGCCGACCGCCAGCACGGCGCCGGGAAACGCCTCGCGCCGCACCTGCGCGCGCACCAGGGAATCCGCGCGCGCAACCGCGCTGTCCGCGATCGGCACGGGCGGCGGCGTGACGTACCGCTCCACCCGGCCCGCCGGCTCGCGGCGGAGCCCATCCCGCGCCGCCCCGCCCCTCAATCCCGCGCCCACCCCGGCGAGCACTCCCACCGCGGCACCGCCGTACAGGACTGCGTTCCACCGCCGCAATCTGACCATGAGTCCCCGTCCCCCCGTCCCCACGCGCCCGGACGGCGCGCCTGAACGGGCCTGGAATGCAGGGAGCTTGCCGTCCGCCCCGAAAACACGGCTCCCCCCGCGGCTCGAAGGGCCGCGGGGGGAGTTTTCGTGGACCGGTCCGGCCGATCAGGAAGCGATGGTCACGTAGCGCTCCAGCCGCGCCACCTCCGCCTCGTCCACGTACTTGCCGATCTCGCGGCGAAACTGCTCGATGCCGCGGTACGGGCGGTACTCCTCGAACTCGTGGCGCATCCGCTCGCCCACGCGCGGGATCAGCTCGATCTCCTCGGCCGTGGCGCTGTTCAGGTCCAGCGGCTTCCACAGGCGGGCGTACACCTCGTCCTTCTGCGTCTCGCTCAGGCCGGCCAGGACGCGGTCCACCCCGAGCATGTCCGTGTACGGGCGCCCCGCCACCAGCGCATCGGCCGTCGCTTCCGTCAGGTGCGGAACGGTGAGCAGCTGCTCGCGCGTGGCGGTGTTGGGGTCGATGAACCCGCTGGCCGCGGGCATCGTGTCCGACGCCGGAGCGGCGGCGGGGGCCGCGGCCATGGTGTCCGACGCCGGGGCGACGGCGGCGCCGGTGTCGGCGGCCGCGGCGGTGTCGCCGGCATCGGAGCGGGAGCCGCCGCAGGCAGCGGCGGCGAAGAGGGTGCACACGAGCAGCGGGCGGATCGATCGAATCATCTCGTCTCCTCGAAGGAAGCTCCGGCCGGGCGCCGCAGCGCCGGGTGCCGGTACGTGGTTGCCAGGCCGATCAGGCCCAGGTGCGCCAGCGCGCCGGGCGCCAGCGCGGGCGTGGCGCCGTGCAGCGCCGCCCACAGCAGGGCGAAGCCGCGCAGCGTGTCGTCCATCTCGCGCTCGAACGCCACGTTGCCACGGTAGTGAAGGTACACGCCCAGCGCCCCCGCGGCGAGGCACGCCGCCATCGCGCCCTGGAAGAGCCGCACCGTGCCCCGCCCCGGGCGCGCCGCCACCGCCGCCCCGGCGGCGAGCCCCACCCCGATCACCGCCAGCGGAATCCACTGGGTCGCGGACTCCACGTGCTCCAGCAGCACCAGTTCCGCGGCGATCCCCAGCATCCCCAGCAGCACCAGCGCCAGGAACAGCCTGCGCAGCCGTCCCGCCGCGTCCCGCCCGCTCGCCGCACCGTCCTCGGCCGCGGCCGTCTCCGGGATATGGCTCACGGGTTCGCCGGCTCGGGAGCGCCCCGCGCCTCCCACTGGATCGGCAGCTCCATCCAGACGCGGACGGGGCGGCCGTTCAGGCGCGCGGGGGTGAAGGTCAGCGTCTGCACCACCCGCAACGTGGCCTCTTCGAAGCCGGGTGCGGACGCGCGCAGGATGCTGGGATTGGTGATGGTCCCGTCCGGCTCCACGCGAAAGCGCGCGTGCACCACGGCCCGGACACCCGCGCCCCGCAGGGCGGGCGGGTACTCGCGCACCAGGGCCTGCTGGAACGCCAGCGCGTTGCGCACGCGGGGCAGGTCGGTGACCGCGCTCATCTCGTACCCTTCCTGGCCGTCGCCCATCACCGGCGCCGACTCTTCCGGGTCCGTCCACTCCACCGGCACCTCCATCCACGCCCACACCGGCTCCCCGTCCATCCGCGCCGGCTGAAAGCGCAGGCGCCGCAGGGCATCCAGCGTGGGGGCGTCGAACCGGGGATCGCTCGACTGGACCACCAGCGCATGGCGCGGATCGCCACGGGGGTCCACGGCGAAGCGGACCCTGACCTCGGCGCGCGTGCCGGTGGAGCGCAGCGCGCGCGGGTAGTGCTCGCGAAGCGCCTCGGTGAACTCGCGATAGTTCTGCGGCAGCGGACGGACGTCGACCGAGTCCACCGGGTAGACGCGAATGGAGTCCGGGATTCCCGGTGGCCGGACCGGGGCCAGCACCGCCTGGATGCGCCAGTGGATCGGCTGCTCAACGCGGACGGCGACGGCGCGCCCCCCGATCTGCGCGGGCGAAAAGCGCAGCAGGGACACCGCCCGCAGCGTGGGCTCGCCGAAGGCGGAGTCCGACGCGGTGTGGATGATCAGGTCCCGCGGCACCCCGCCGGCGCCGACGACGAACTCCACGTGCACCTCGCCGCTGACGCCCGCTTCGCGCAGGTGGGGCGGATACCCCCGGCTCAGCGCGGCGGTGAATTCGGGCAGGTTCTGCGGGCGGGGCAGCACCTCCACCTCGTACAGCTCGTGGACGAGCGTGGAATCCGGCTGCGCGAGTGCGGGAGCGGCGGCGAGGAGCGCGGCGAAAAGAAGGGGGCTGGTACGCATGGAGGTACGCCGGGGGGTGGCATCGGGTGGGAAGTGCGGCTCGGCTTGAGTATAGGGAGGCGCGCGCCAAAGACAAAGGCCGCGGAGCCGGGGCCCCGCGGCCTTCGCCGCCACTCCCCCCCGCTGCCGGTCAGGGCTCGGGGGCACGCTCGCCAAAGATGGGGCGGGTGGTGGCTTCCCTGCCGCCGTACCCCGGACCGACGGAGATCTCGGTGGAATACCGGTCGTTCGTCGACCAGATCTCCCGCCGGTCCCGCGCCTCCCTGGCGGTGGACCCCGAGGTCGGGGAGCGCGGCCAGATCATCCGTACCTCCGCGCGCACCGCCACCGGCTGTCCATCCACCTGCGCCGGGGTGTACCGCATGCGCAGCGCCGACCGCACGGCCGCCTCGTTCAGGCGCCTGTCGGACGACCTGACCACGCGCACGTCCCGCAGCCGGCCGTCCGCCCCGATGACGTACGACAGCCGGACGATGCCGCCGCCCACGCGCGTGGCGCGCCGGTCCGCGTCGTCGGGCGTCGACGTGAACTGCATGGGGTTCTGCAACCGTGGCGGCACCTCCACCTCGCTCATCTCGTACACCGGGTCGGGATCCGCGCCGGTCTGCTGCGCCGCGGCGGGGGCGGCGGCGGAGATCAGCGCCAGAAGCAGGACGTGAGTTCTCATGGTCTGGTGGATTACGGGTGACGGTGCAACCACGCGGACGACCCTGGCAAGGCGGGGGGAGTACCCTGTCCGGAAACGTTACAGCAAGGCACCTGCCCGAACGACGAGAGCGCGAGACCGGGGCAGCGCGAACGCCGCGACGACGTGCTCCGCGTCGGTCGGCCAACGAGTTACCGATCTCGCGCCCGCGGCTCCCCGCCCGGGATGCGGCACCCCGGAGCCGCTTTTTGTGGAGCGGTTGATCCACAAGGTAGACGGCGACCGTCCACTCCGGAGGTCAGCAGCGACGGGTGGTCAGGACGGCGAGGCTCTCGCCTGGACCCGGGACCCGAAAAAAGGAAAAGGGCGCGGAGCCGAAGCTCCGCGCCCTTTCGTACGATCCGGTCCGGCGGGGAGAGGCTTACGCCTGCTCCTCCTCCGGCGCCGCGTCGGAAGCCGGCTCCTCGGCCGAAGCCTCGGCGGCCGGGGCCTCCTCGGCGCTGGCCGTGGTCTCGCTCCCCTCGTCCTCCGCCGGGACGGCGGCCTCCGTGGCGGGCGCCTCGGCCTGGGCCTCGGCCACCTCGTCCGTCACCGGCGTGGCGGCGGGCGCCTCGGGCTCCACGGCGTCCGTGATCTGGTCGTTCACCGCCTCGAGCTCCACCGCGTCCGTGACCTGGTCGTTCACCGCCGTCGGCTCGGCCGCGTCGGTGATCTGCGCGTTGACGGGCGTCTCCATCGCGTCCGTGATCTGGTCGTTCACGGCCGCCTCGGCGCCCTCGTCGGCGGTGGGCTCAGCCGCGGGCCGCGGCGTGGCGAGCTGCTGGAACTGCGGCTCGCCGCCCTCGAACTTGGGCACCCGCACCACCTCGCAGACGATGCGGTGGTTGGCCGCGTCGACCTCGCTGATGCGCATGTCCAGCACGTCGCCCTCGCCGAACACGTCGGCCGGGTTCTGCAGGCCGGTCACGCCGATCTGCGAGACGGGGACGAAGCCCTCGACGTCGTTGCCCAGGTCCACCGCCACGCCCTTGTCCTGCAGGCGGGTGATGGGGCCGGCGATCTCCTGGCCCACGTGGTACTGCTGGGCGATGTCGCCCCACGGGTCGTCCTGGGTCTGCTTGAGGCCCAGCGAGATGCGCTTGTTCTCGGCGTCCACGCCCAGGATCACCACCTCCACGTCGTCGCCCTTCTTGACGACCTCGGAGGGGTGCTGGATGCGCTTGGTCCAGCTCATGTCGGAGATGTGCACCAGGCCGTCGATGCCCGGCTCGATCTCCACGAAGGCGCCGAAGCTGGTGAGGTTGCGCACCTTGCCCGCCAGCCGCGTGCCCACCGGGTACTTGGCCGGCAGCGCGTGCCAGGGATCCTCCTCGATCTGCTTCATGCCGAGGGAGATCTTCTCACCCTCCGGGTCCACCTTCAGGATCACGGCCTCGATCTCGTCGCCCAGCGACACGATCTTGGACGGATGGCGCACGTTGCGGGTCCAGCTCATCTCGCTGATGTGCACCAGCCCCTCGACGCCCTTCTCCAGCTCCACGAAGGCGCCGTAGTTGGTGATGCTGACCACGCGGCCGCGGACGCGGGCACCCACCGGGTACTTGGCCTGGACGTCCTTCCAGGGGTACTCCTGCAGCTGCTTGAGCCCCAGCGACAGGCGCTCGCGCTCCCAGTCGATGTCCAGGACCTTCACCTCCAGCTCGTCGCCGATGGCGACCACCTCGGAGGGATGGCCCACGCGGCCCCACGACATGTCGGTGATGTGCAGCAGGCCGTCCATGCCGCCCAGGTCGATGAACGCGCCGAAGTCGGTGATGTTCTTCACCACGCCGGTGCGCACCTGCCCCACCTCCAGCTCCTTCTTGAGCTTGTCGCGCTTGATCTCGCGATCGGCCTCGAGAAGCACGCGGCGGCTGACGACGATGTTGCGCCGGCGCTTGTTGAGCTTGATGATCTTGAAATCGTACGTCTCGCCGATCAGGTCCTCGATGTTGGGGACCCGGCGCAGCGCGATCTGCGACCCCGGCAGGAAGGCGTCCACCCCCATCAGGTCGACGGTCACGCCGCCCTTGATCTTGCGGGTGAGCATGCCGCGCACCGGGTCGCCGTTCTCGTACGCGACGCGGATCTGCTCCCACACGCGCAGGAAGTCGGCCTTCTTCTTGGACAGGACGACGACGCCGTCCTCGTCCTCCAGGTTCTCCAGGAAGACCTCGACCTCGTCACCGATCTGCAGCGACTCGGGGTCCTTGAACTCGTCGCGGGTGACCGCGCCCTCGCTCTTGAAGCCCAGGTCCAGGATCACCGCCTTGTCGGTGATGCGAAGGATGCGGGCCTTGACGATCTCCCCCTCTTCGATGTTGCTGAGGGTGGGCTCGTACATGTCCAGCAGCGCCTCGTACTCCTCGGACGTGTACTCGTCCTCGTCGTACAGGTCCGCGCGAATGCCCAGCGAGCGGGCGCGCTCCTCGATCTGCTGGATGGTGAGCTCGCTGCCCCAGCTCTTGCGGGGCTGCTCGGCAAGGGCGATCCCGCCCTCGTCGTCGCGCGAGAACTGCTCGTCGGTAACGTCTGCCATGTGTGGGGCTGTCTCCTGTAACGCGGCCTCCGGACGGGAAAGGTGCCGGCGCCGGTTCGGGGTGGATGGGTTATGGGCGCGTAAGCCCGGGAAAACAGAACAAGTTACGGAATTTCTTCACCCCGGTCAACCCCGCCCCGCTCCCGCGCGAGGGCGACGATGCGGTCCACCTGCTCGTCGAAGCTGAGCGCGGTGGTGTCGATGATCACGGCGTCGTCCGCCCGCCGCAGCGGGGCGGCCTGGCGGGTGCTGTCCAGCGCGTCGCGCCCCTGCAGCGCCGCGGCCTCCGCGCGCACCTCTTCCGGCGACGCGTCGAAGAGGCCGCGCTCCAGCAGCCGCCGCCGCGCGCGCTCCTCCGCGTCGGCGACCAGGTACGCCTTGAGCTCCGCGTCGGGAAAGACCACGGTGCCGATGTCGCGCCCGTCGGCCACCAGCCCGCCGCGGGCGCCGGACTCGCGCAGGGCGTCCATCAGCCACTCGCGCACGGCGGGGACGGCGGCCATCCGCGACACGTGCGCGTTCACCTCGGGCGAGCGGATCTCCGCGCTCACCTCCCGCCCCCCGACCGTCATGCGGTAGGCGCGGTCGGCGGGGCGGCCGTGCACGTCCAGCCGGTCCAGCTGCTCGTGGGTGAGGTGCGCCCACCCGTCCGGATGGATGCCCGCGCGCAGGGCGGCGTACGTGATGGCGCGGTAGAAGGCGCCGGAGTCCAGGTGCCGGTACCCGAGCCGCGCGGCGACGGCCCTCGCGGTGGAGCTCTTTCCCGACCCCGCCGGCCCGTCGAGGGCGATGATGATGCCGTCCGGGCGCATCGATGGTGCGTGAGTGCGTGAGTGCGTGAGTGCGTGAGTGCGTGAGTGCGTGAGTGCGAAAGTGCGAAAGTGCGAGGCAGGACTCGCCCCGCGCCCCCTCCGGGCTCGCATTGCTCGCCAACCTCCCCCAAAAACCCCCGGGGGAGGTTGGGGGTGAGGCAGGATCGAGCAGCTTCGGCGAACATCGACTGCGTCCGCGAGGGCCCCCTCCCCCGGCCCCTCCCCCGCTCCGCGGGAGAGGGGAGAATTCGATCCCGCTTCCGCACGCGTGGGGAGGGACGGAGACGGGGGCGCCGGCTCGACGTCTACACCCCTCCCACGGCAGTTTGTGGGAGAGGGTGGCGAGCCTAGGCGAGCCGGGTGAGGGCCCCCACCCGCTCCCAGAACCCCGGAAAGCTCACGTCCACCACCTCCGGGTGATCCACCTCGATCGCGTTTCCCGGCTGCGCGCCAAGCACGCCGAACGCCATCGCGATGCGGTGGTCGTGGAACGCCTGCACCCGTCCCCGCAGCGGCCGGTCCGTCCCGCGGACCACGATGCCGTCCTCCAGCTCCTCCGCCTCCACCCCCAGCGCCCGCAGGTTCCCCGCGACGGCGGCGATGCGGTCCGTCTCCTTCACCCGCAGCTCGCCGGCGCCGGTGATGCGCGTCTCGCCCTCCGCGCGCGCCGCCAGCACGGCGAGCATCGGGATCTCGTCGATCGCGTTCGGCACGTCGGCCGCGCCGACCTCGATCGCCCGCAGCGCCGACGGGTGGACGACCAGGTCCGCCACCGGCTCCTGGCCGGCCACGCGGACGTTCTCCATCGCGATCCGGCCGCCCATCCGCCGCACCAGCATGAAGAAGCCGATGCGCGTGCCGTTCACGCCCACGTTGCGGATGCGCAGCTCGCCCTCGTCCGCCAGCAGCGCCAGCGCGACGAGGAACGCGGCGGACGACGGATCGCCCGGAACCTCCAGGTCCAGCGGCGGCAGCTCCCGCCCGCTGGGCCGCAGAAAGGTGCGCCACCCCGCGTCCGCATCCTCCCCGCCCACGTCCTCGCCCACGGTGGCGAGCATCCGCTCGGTGTGGTCGCGCGAGTGCATGGGCTCGGTGACGGAGACGGGGACGCCGGCGCCCAGCCCCGCGAGGAGCACCGCGCTCTTGATCTGCGCGCTGGCTTTCGGGGAGATGTGGTCGATCGACTGGAGCGGCCCGCCCACCACCTCGATCGGCAGGCGGCCGGGGGGGCCGTGCTCCACGAAGCGCGCGCCCATCCGCTCCAGCGGCTCGGTGATGCGCCGCATCGGACGGCCGCGGAGTGAGTCGTCGCCGGTGAGGGTCGAGGCGAAGGGACGGCTGGCGAGCAGGCCCATCATCAGCCGCGCCGTGGTGCCGCTGTTGCCGCAGTCCAGCCACGCCTCCGGCGCGCTCCACGCGCCGATCCCCCGCCCCGCAACGCGGATCTCCGCGCCGTCCACGGGCAGGTCGGGGACGCCGCACCCCAGCGCGCGAAGGACGGAGGCGGTGCTGCGGCAGTCCGCGCCCGGCAGCAGCCCGCGCAGCCGGCTCTCGCCCCGCGCGAGCGCGGCGAACATCAGCGCGCGGTGCGTGATGGACTTGTCGCCCGGAACGGCGACGTCGCCGGAGACGTGAAGGGTGTCGGCCATGGCGGCGGGAAGCTACCGGCGGGGGCGAAAGTGCGAAAGTGCGGCAGTGCACGACGGGGCGGCAGGAAACGCGGACGGGGAGCCCGGATCTGCGAGGCTCCCCGTCGGTGTCTGGCCGAAGCTCGGCACCTCAGCCGCCCAGGTCGACGTCGAACTGGTCGCGGCGCGCCCAGAAGTAGCGCATCCATAACAGGCCCGGCACCAGCGCGATCGCGCCACCGACGAAGTCTCCCTCCGCCATCGCCCACACCTCGGCCGCGGCGGCTCCGCCCAGCTCGGCCATCGCGCCGTACCATCCCCAGCGGCTGAAACGGCTCACTTCCTTCGTCAGCCGCCACTGCAGCACGGCCCATACGCCGATCCCCACGCTCAGGGGCAGGTTCACGTCACCGTTCAGCCCCAACACGGCGCCGGCGACGGCGCTGCCCGCCAGCCCGAGCGCAGTGATGCCGCTGAGGACGATGAACAGGCGCCCCGGCCACTCGTGCTTCCAGGTGGTCTCCACCCCCTCGTCGCCCACGACGAGGGGCGGAAGCGTTTCGCGAACGCCGGGGTCCAGGGTGGAGGCGGCGGGAGCTTCGCGGGCGGGCTTGGTCTCCATCGTCTCCTCCTTGCGGCGGGATGGAACCGGTCCGGCATCCAGAAGCGCCATCCTCAGGCGCCCAGGTCCACGTCGAACTGGTCCCTGCGCTCCCAGAAGTAGCTCATCCACAGCAGGTCGAGCACCAGCCCGATCGCGCCACCGACGACGTTGCCCTCCGCCATCGTCCACACCTTGGCCGCCACGGCCGCCGTCAGCTCCGCCATCGCGCCGTACCATCCCCAGCGGCTGAAGTGCTGCACCTCCCCCGCCAGCCGCCACTGCACCGCCGCCCACACGGCCCCACCCACTCCCATGCCGGCATAGCCCGGGTCGCCGGAGAGGAGCGTCCATCCCAGGCCCCCCACCGCGGCGGCCGCCACGCCCACCGCGGCCACGTAGCTCAGGATGATGAACAGGTTTCCCGGCCACTCGTGCTCCCGCTCGATCTCCGGCATCTCGCCGACGACGGCCGCCGGGGCTTCTCCAGCCAGGACCGGGGGAAGGGTCTCGCGGAATCCCGGGTCCAGTTCCGCGGCGTCGCCGGGAGCCCAGGTGGCGGAGCTTGTCTGCATCGTTTTCTCCAGCGGCAGCGTGACCGGACTGGCACGGATGGAGATGCGATACGGTGGGCTCAGCGGAGAAGTGTCAGGGGCGCCCGCGCCGCGCCCCCGCCGACGAGGCGCGATCTGCCGGTCGCCGACAGAGGAGAGAGGGGAGCGCCGAGCGGCCCTCCACCCCGGCGTCACGCGGATTCGTGTGAGGTCGGGAGTCAGAGATCCACGTCCACGTCGAACTGCTCCCGGTAATTCCAGAAGAAGCGCATCCACAGCAGGTCGATCACCAGGCCGATCACGCCGCCGACCACGTTCCCGTCCGCGATCAGCCACACCTTGGCGGCGGCGGCGGCCGTCAGCTCCGCCATGGCGCCGTACCACCCCCAGCGGCTGCTGTGCTCCACGGCCCCGGCGAGCCGCCACTGAAACGCCGCACCGGCGCCCATGACAGCGGCCTGCCCCAGCATCTCCAGCGGCGGCCGGCCCAGGCCGAGCGCCGCGGCGCCGGCCGACACGCACGCCCCGATTCCCAGGCCCGCGGCCACCGCGTAGCACAGGAAGACGAACACCCCTCCCGGCCAGTCGTTGTCCCACGGCCTTTCCTCCGACGGGTCGACGACGGCCGCCGGCGCTTCACCGACGACGACGGGCGGCAGCGATGCGCGGATGGCGGGGTCCAGCTCCGCGGCGTCGAGGCGAGCTTCGGTGGCGGTGCGGGTCTGCATGATTCCTCAAAGCGGCAGGACCTGACGAACGGGCAGGGCCGCGGCAGGATACGACCGGATCGGCAGCAACGTTTCAGTGCCGGCGCGTCAGGACGAGCCGGCCATGTGCTCGCGCGCGAAGTCCAGGCCGTAGAGGGTCAGGAAAGGCTCGATCCTCTGGACCGTGCGGCAGAAGGGGCCCACCAGCTCCGCCAGGCCGCCGGTGGCCACCACCAGCAGCTCGTCCGCGCCCCACTCCTCGCGGATGCGGGTGACGGTGCCGTCGATGGCGTCCACCGCGCCGTAGAACACCCCGCTCTGGATGCACGCCTCCGTGCGCCGCCCGATCACCCGCTCGGGCGGCACCAGTTCCACGCGGGGCAGCTTGGCGGTGCGCTCGGTGAGGTTGCTGGCCGCCGTCTTGACCCCCGGCGAGATCACCCCGCCGATGAAGACGCCCTCGCGGGTGATGCAGTCGAAGGTCGTGGCCGTGCCCAGGTCCACCACCACCGTGTCCGCGGCGTACATGCGCATGGCCGCCAGCGTGTTGACGATGCGGTCGGCGCCCACGGTCAGCGGCTCCTCCACGTCCAGGCGGATGGGGAGGGGCGTGCGCGCGCTCACCGCCCGCGCCTCCACGCGCAGGTAGCGCCGGCACGCCTCCGCCAGCGTGAGCGTGAGCGCGGGGACCACGGAGCCGATGGTGGCCGAGCGCACCGGCTCGCCGGCGGCGCCCGCGGCGGCGATGAGCTGCGTCAGCATCAGTCCGTACTCGTCCGCCGTGCGGCGGCCGTCGGTGGAGACGCGCCAGTGGCCGCGGAGGGTGGACTCCTCGAACCAGCCGATCACCGTCTCCGTGTTGCCGACGTCGAAAACCAGGTCCATTGCGTGAAGTATGGAAGGACGCGAGTGCCGGATGCGCGATGCTGGCGACGTCGCTCAGCGCCTGCCGTAATGCCAGCGGGCAGAGAAGAAGTAGATGGTAGCACCATGGACAAGATACACCAGGCGATCCGCGTCCGTGATCCTGCGGGACCAGTTTCCGGAGTCGGCGTACCTGAGTCCTTCCGGTTTGCCTGTCCCGAAGAAAGGATCGCGGACGATCTCCTCGACCAGACGCATCACCCTCAACGCTGTTCGCGGATGAGACCCGATCCACCAGGCGAGATCCTGCCGGAACTGGCTGAGCACGATCGCCTGCCGCTCTTCGAATGGAACGGCAGGCGATGCATCAACCCGTCCCGTACGCCGCTTAGCGGCGGTCATAATCAAACGGCTGCTTCACATGCGGCCACTCGGGCACGACTCCCCACGCGCGGAGCTGCTCATGCGAGCGACGCAGAATCTCCTGCATCACTGGAGACTGCTTCAGCATGAGCGTGGTCTCGTTCCGCTCTCTGCCCCGCCGGAGGCCTGCTCGCCACTGCGGGGGAATACGTAACCGCTGCATCCGTGTCGTCATCCCTCACCTGGGTCGGAGGTGCATCGTCATGCCTCGACGATGCACCAGCTTCCCCGAGTTGTCAAGTCCGTCCAGAATGCGCCACAGGCGCGCACGCGTGCGGACGCCAGGGGCATGGGCCGCGAAAGGCGGACTGTGCGAGGTTCCCGCGGCGAATTGGGGGCCGGGGGCTCACCGCGCCTCCCCGCCTCCGGACGCGCCCTCCGCTCCTCTAGATCATCCGCCACCGCTGCACCGAGAGCGAGGAAAGCAGCTCCGTGAGCCGGGCCGCGCGGGCCCTCGAGCGCTCCACGATCGTAATGCGCTCCAGAGACTCCGGATGCTCACCGCTGGACACCGAGTCCGTGAGTCCCGCGATCTCCGATCGAAACGCCTCTGCTTCGTTCAGTCCGAAGCCGGGACCGTGCAGCGTCAGGACAAGATGCCGCGTCTGCGGCGCGTGGACCGCCAGTAAGGCCAGCGCGCGGCGGCTGAAGGCACGGATTCCCGCGTAGTCCAGCTCGTAGAGCGGGCCCGTGCCGATGAAGATCACCGAATCGAAGGGGATCGCCCCCTGGGATTGGATCAGCCGAAAATCTCCAGCCGGAGGAAGCAGGTTTGTCACGGAGATCCCCCCAGCCGCGAGGGCCGCGACCACTGCCAGGTCCGCACCATAGAGTCCGTTCGCATGCTTCAGCGCGAGCACGTCCGCACGGAACATGAGGACGTCCCTGCACGCGACGTCGATGGAGATCGCTGAGGCTGCTCGAGGCGGCATGAGGGTCCCGCTATGCAAACGGTGAGAAGATCCGGCTGCCCAATCGCTCGCAAGCCTCTATGCGTCGCGCTCCGCCAGCCGCACCGTGCCGGACGTGACCGTCTGCAGGCGGCCCTCGTCCGTCCGCAGGAGCAGGGCGCCGGCGGGGCTGATGCCGAGCGCGGTGCCCGCCGTCTCCTGCGCGCCGGTGACGCGGACCCTGCGGCCTTCCAGCGCGTCGCGGCGGCGCAGGGCGTCCAGCATGGCGCCGGTGAGCTGCGCGGGGGGATTCGCC
>DASTNU010000559.1:0-2681 GCA_035720605.1 Longimicrobium sp.
ACGTGATCCTCTCCTCCGACTGGCGCACCTGGCTGGACCCGCGCATCTACGAGATCCCCCCGCACGGCGCGCTGAACATCCACGACGCCCTCCTGCCGCGCTACGCCGGCTTCGCCCCCCTGAACTGGGCCATCCTGAACGGCGAGACGGAGACGGGCGTGACCGTGCACTGGATGAACGAGCACTTCGACCTGGGCGACATCCTCCTCCAGGAGCGCGTCCCCATCGGCCCCGACGAGACCGTGACGGAGGTGTTCCGCCGCACCCTCCCCCTCTTCGACACGCTGGCCGTGGAGGCCCTGCGGCTGCTGGAGGCCGGCGACCCGCCGCGCATCGCCCAGGACCCCGCGCAGGCCACCTTCTTCCACAAGCGCTGCGAGCGCGACTCGCTCATCGACTGGCGCGAGCCGCGCACCCGCATCCGCAACCTGGTGCGGGCGCAGTCCGACCCGTATCCCAACGCCTTCACCTGGCACCGCGGGCAGAAGCTCCGCGTCAAGCGCGCGTCCCTGGCGGGGGTGACCTACTGCGGCTCGCCGGGCCGGGTGTTCGCGCGGCACCCGGAGGGCGTGGTGGTGCTGGCGGGGGCGGACGGCGGGGGCCCCGGGCAGGGGGTGGTGCTGGAGGTGGTGCAGCCGGAGGGCGGACCGGAGATCCCCGCCAACGAGTACTTTACCCGCATGGGCGACTACCTCGGCGCGGAGGCCCGCCCGTGAAGATCGTGCTGGCGTACTCGGGAGGGCTGGACACGTCCGTGGCCCTGCACTGGCTCCGCCGCCACTACGACGCCGAGGTGGTGGCGTTCTGCGCGAACATCGGCCAGCCGGGCGACCTGGGCGAGGTGGAGCGCAAGGCGCGGGCGACGGGGGCCTCGGCCGTCTACGTGGAGGACCTGCGCGAGGAGTACCTGCGCGACTTCGTCTTTCCCGCCCTGCGCGCCGGGGCGGCGTACGAGCGGCGCTACCTGATGGCCGCCCCCCTGGGCCGCCCGCTCATCGCGCGGCGGCTGGTGGAGATCGCCCACGCGGAGGGGGCCACGGCCGTGGCGCACGGCTCCACGGGCAAGGGCAACGACGGCGTGCGGTTCTACACGACGGCCATCGCGTTCGACCCCGCCATCCGCGTGCTGGCGCCCTGCGCGGAGTGGGAGCTGCGCTCGCGTGAGGACGAGCTGGCTTACGCCCGCGAGCACGGCATCCCCGTCTCGGCCACCTCGGCCGCGCCGTACAGCATGGACGGCAGCCTGTGGGGGACGAGCACCGAGTGCGGCGTGCTGGACGACGTCGCCCGCCCCGTCCCCGACGACGCGTACCAGCTCACCCGCCACCCCTGGGACGCGCCGGACGCGCCCGCAGAGGTGCGGATCGCGTTCGAGGCGGGGAACCCGGTGGCGGTGGACGGCGAGCGCCTGCCCCCCGTGGCGCTGGTGGAGCGGCTGAACGCGCTGGCGGGCGAGCACGGCGTGGGGCGGGTGGACATCGTGGAGAACAGCCTGATCGGCATCAAGACGCGCGCGGTCTACGAGTCGCCGGGAGGCACGCTGCTGCACCTGGCCCACCGGGAGCTGGAGGACCTGGTGGTGGACCGCGACACCCTGCACTTCAAGCGCGGGCTGGGCGACAAGTACGCCGAGCTGGTCTACTACGGGCTGTGGTACTCCCCCCTGCGCGAGGCGCTGGACGGCTTCGTGGAGCGCACGCGCGAGCGGGTGACGGGCGAGGTGGCGCTGCGGCTGTACCGCGGCTCGGCCACGGTCGCCACGCGCAGCTCGCCGTACGCCATGTACAGCTACTCGCTCTCCACCCACGATCCTGCCGACCGCTTCGACCACCCGGCGGCGATGGGGTTCAGCTACGTGTGGAGCATGCCCCTGCGCGTGCGGGCCCTTACCGCCGCCCCCGCGGGCGACGCCCCCGCAAAGGCGGAGGAACCGGGTCCGGCACCCGTGGGCGGCGCCGTGCCCGCGTAGGATGGGGGGCGCGTTTCCGTGGCGGCGGAGCAGCAGACGCTTCGCCAGATCGCGCATCGCGTCGTCACCCGCGACTGCCTCCGTACCCGGACACCAGACGGTGTCCCCATCCTCTCATATCACATCACCGCGTCGGGACGGCACGAGCGAGCTCCGTTGACTCCGCTGACTCCGTGTGAGGCTCTTCGTCCGTTCAGGATGGGCTGTCAGGGCTGTGGCGCAGCCTCCAGCTGACCGATCCCCCAGACCCCTGAGCCGGCCCTCGATCGCGGGGGGAGGAGGAGCTGCAACGGCGGCGCATCCGGCCAAGACCGGGATGATCAGCAGGAGACGCAGCCGGGCGAGGACGGTCATCGCGGATCCTCGTCTTCGTCGTCCTCATCGTCGTCCTCATCGTCGTCATCGTCGTCGTCATCATCATCATCTTCGTCGTCGTCGTCGTCACGGTCCGGCTGATGGCAGTGCAGGCCGGGAACGAGGGTGACGTCGCGCCGCTGGCCGTTGCGCGCGATGGTGAGGCGCACGGGGACGTGCGGGCGGATCGCGTCGAACGCGTAGCCGCCCGCGCGTCCCACGATCGAGACCCCGTCGACCGCAAGCAGCACGTCCCCCGCCTGGATCAGCCCGTCCGCCGCGCTGCCCGGGATGATCCCGTCGATCAGCGGAGGCTCACGGAACGTAATGGGCGGCCCGCTGGGATCCCGGTGGCTGC
>DASTNU010000560.1:0-8342 GCA_035720605.1 Longimicrobium sp.
CCCAGCCCGGCGCTCAGCGAGTGGAAGCCCCACAGGATGAGGACGGCGCGGCGCAGCATCGCCAGGTCGATGCTGGTGAGCCGCGGCACCCAGAAGAGCGGCGCCATCACCGCCGCGTACAGCCCCACCTGGGCCACGCCCGCGGTCAGCCCGCGCGTCTCGGGATGGAAGATGCAGATCGCGAGGACGGCGAGCGCCAGCACCCCCGGCCCCGCCGCGGGGTGCGCCGAGCCCCGCCCGCGCAGCGCCACCATCAGCGCCAGGCTGGCGCCGAACGCGGCCATGCGCACCACCATTCGCGCCCAGCCGATGTCCCCGACGATGAGGACGAGCTGGCAGAGGAGCTGAAAGACGATGAACGCCGGCACCCAGGGGAACGCGCCGCTCCGCCGGCGGGGGCGGCCGTAGTACGCCGGGTACGGCAGCGGGCGGGCGACGGTGTTCATCCGCGCCCGCTCCCGGCATGCGTCCACAGCTGGTGCGGCCACGCCCCCAGCGGCTCGTCGCCGCGGATGCCGGCGAGCGCGAGCCGCTCCGGGCCCCGGCGGCCGTACAGCGCGGCGCGCTCGGCCCCCGGTCCCGTCTGCAGCCAGCCGCCCCGGTATCCCGCTCCGTGCATCATCTCGTAGATCGTCCTTCCCAGCTGGTCGGGCCGGGGGTGCTGGGTGGGATGCAGCTCCAGCAGCACCTGGCGGTAGCGCCCGGCCGCCAGCCCCCGCGCCATCCCGCGCAGCACCAGCTCCTCCGCGCCCTCCACGTCGATCTTCACCAGGTCGGCGCGCTCGATCCCCAGGCCGTCCAGCAGGTCGTCCAGCGGCGCGGTGCGGACGGTGAACGCCGCCGCCTCGCCCGCCGGAGCGGCGACCAGGGAGCTGACGCCGCGGTTGCGGTCCGCCTCCGCGTAGCCCGAGAGCACCGCCTCGCCCTCGCGGTCCGCTGCCGCCACCGGCAGCACGGTCACGGTGCGGATTCCGTTCCGCGCCACGTTGGCGCACAGCTCCGCGTGCACCCGCGGGTCCGGCTCCAGCGCCACCACGCGCCCGCCCGGCCCCACCGCGTGCGCGCCGACCAGGGTGAAGTACCCCCAGTTGGCGCCCACGTCCACGAAGGTGCCGCCGGGCGGCGATCCCGCGCGCACCACCGCCGTCTCCGCGGGCGCGGTCCGTCCCGTGAGGCACGCCTCGCGCGCGATCACGTTGCGCAGGTCGCACCCGTAGCGCCACCCGCCCAGCTCGCCGTCCAGCTGGTCCTCGAACGGGGCGAGGCGGACGCGGCTCAGCCGCTCGAAGGCGCGAAAGCGCCCCGCCGGCAGCCGCCGGACCACGGCGCGGGCGGCGCGGAACCAGGCCGGCGCCGGCGGCAGGGCCTCATCCATCCGCCCTGCGCCCCGCCAGCAGCAGGTTGTCGCTGAGCGCGCGGGGAAAGGCCCGCGACAGCGCCGCCGGCCAGTGCGCTCCGGTCGATGGCACCCTGCCCTGCCCGCTGTATTCGATCGACACCTCCACCAGCCCGCACTCCGCCGCCATCCGCCGCAGGTCCGCCGCCAGCAGCGCGGTGATGTGCGCGGGATACGACGATTCCGTGAACGCCGCGTGCTCGCCGCGCAGCACGAAGCGCGTCTTGCTCAGCAGGCTGTGCTGGTTGGGCGTGGTGACGAGCACCCAGCCGCCGGGACGGACCAGCCGGGACAGCAGGCGCAGGAAGGCGCGCGGGTTCTCCAGGTGCTCGATGGTCTCCACCCCCGCCGCCACGTCGGCCACGCCGTCCGGCAGCGGCGCCTCGCCGCGGTCAAGGTCCAGCGCGTGGAACTCGCCGTCCGGCGGAAAGCCGTCGTAGCGGACCACGTCCACGCCCACGTAGCGGGCGAAGTGCGCGCGCACGAACGGCCACAGGCGGCCCGACCCGCACCCCACGTCCACCAGCGTGCCGCCCCCCCGGTGGCGGGCGCGGACGGCCCGCTCCACCATGCGGTAGATGGCGTCGCCGCTGGCGCCCAGGCTGCGGCGCGCGCGTTCCTCCGTGGTCGTGGCGATGGGATCGGTCATGCGGGGGTGGATGACGGCACGCGGGCCAGCGCGTCGCGCAGCTTCTCGCCCTGCCGGCGCGGATCGCAGAGCGCGCGGGCGCGGGCCGGACCGGCCGCGCCCAGCCACGCGCGCAGAGCGCCGTCGGCAAGCAGCGTGCGCAGGGCATCCGCCAGCGCGGCGGGGTCTTCCGGCGGCACCAGGATGCCGCACGAGGCGTCCACGATCTCCCGCGCTCCGCCGATCGCCGTGGCGACGATGGGGAGGCCGGCGTGCATCGCCTCGACGAACGCGATGCCGAAGGGCTCCGGGCCCAGGTTCGGCTGGCAGTAGACGTCCGCTGCCACCATCAGCGCGGGGACGTCGTCGCGCTGGCCCAGGAAGCGGATGCGGCGCGCGATCCCCAGCTGCTGCGCCAGCGCGTACATCTCCGCCAGGTGCGCCTCCTCCGCAGGCCGTTGCGCGCCCCCCGCGATCCAGCACGTCCATCCGCTCACGTCCCGCATCCGCCCCAGCCCCTCGATCAGCAGCCGCTGGCCCTTCCAGGGCTCCATGCGGCTGGCCTGCAGGATGACGGTGTCGTCGTCCCGCGTCTGGAACGCGGCACGGAGGGATGCGGGATCGGCCTGCGCGGGGCCGGACGCCGCGACGGGAGGATACACCACCTCCGACGGGACGTGCGCCCACAGCCCGGGGAGCGTCCCCCGCGCGAACTCGCTGGTGCAGATGGCGAAGTCGGGCCGCGTGCGCCTCGCCCCGGCATCTGCCCAGGTCGTTCCCGTCACCGCGTCGTGCAGCCAGAAGACGAGCGGCACCTCGCGCTCCCGCGCCATCCGCCCGAACAGCGCCTGCGCCCACGTCGAATGGCAGATGACGGCGTCCGGCCGCACCTCGTCCAGCACGCGCCGCAGCCGCCGCCGCGCCCGCAGCACCGTCCACGGCCGGCTCGCCCGCGCCGCGCCCAGCATGTGCGGCGGCGCGGCGGCCGCGCGCAGCTCGTCCGCCGGCCGCCCCTCGAAACAGAGCGCGAAGCTGTGCTCCAGCCCCTCCACCCGCGTCGCGGCGAAGGTGGCGAGCATCCGCTCCACCCCGCCGTACAGGTTGCCGGAGTAGACGTGCAGGGCGCGGATGGCACGATGCGGAGGAGCGTTCACAGAACGTTGAAATCGACGCCCGTCTCCTCAGTCAATCTAAGAAGATCGGCGAGCGCTTTCCCACTGAGGTGTTCAGTCTTCGCTGCATACACGTCTCGCTCTTCGCGACGCTGAATTAATTGGAGTAGTGGATTCAGACCCTCGTGCTCTCGAATTTTTTCGTAGTACAATTCCCGCTGATACGACTCGCCTCGAACAACGATGCCTGTAAATCGCGCGGAGTAGCCGGGAACGGTTCCTTTCGCCTGTACTGTTCCACGTAACGCCTCCGACAGCAGAGCCTCCAGCCGGTCTAAGCGGTCAAGAACGAAAGTATTGGCATCCGTAGGAGCAACCGCCCGCATCACAAGTGACTTCGCGCCACGGTAAATCGGATTATCAGGCTGGTCGTCCTCCACGGCGGCCTCAGCCATTATCTGTAGCTTCGATGCTAACTCCGGGACTCCGGCCATATCGTTCGTGTAGAAAATCGTACGCTCGTCAGCGACGTCGAACGGCAATTTTGTCCCCCGATCAGCTAAGATAACCACTGGCTTCCTCGCGGCGTGGCGAACTGCGAGTTCATACATGACGTTTGGATTGAGGTCGGTGAGGTTCGCGACCACTAGATCAGCAGAGAGCAGCAGTTCGATCACCTGGTTCGTGATCGATCCCGCTTTTGCGATCCGGTGCGCGACTTCGACTTCGAACCCGAGTTCTTTCAGCGTTGGTTCGATGACCGCATCGACGAGCCCATCGATCGCACGACGCGTAGGGGAGGTATCATCCCCAATGGGTGTAATGACGAAGCAGACCTTCGGCTTGTCGGCTTCGGCGGTCTTTTTCGCCTTGGCTTTCTCTTGTGCCATGACGCGCGCTCGTTCACGGATTAAACGTCCGAAACGAGAGAACGATACAGCGGGATGAGCTCGGCGGCGAGGCGGGCGCGGTCGAAGCGGCGAAGGGCGGTGTCGCGGCCGGCACGGCCCAGGCGGTCGCGCAGCACGGGGTCCGTCGCCAGCTGGCGGATGGCCTCCGCCAATCCCTCGACGTCGCCCGGCTGCACCGCGAGGGCGTCGTGGCCGGGAGTGACGATCTCCGCCGCCCCGCCGGCCGCGGTGGCGATCACGGCGCGGCCGCACGCCATCCCCTCCGCGATCACCAGCCCGAACGGCTCCGGCTGCGTGCTGGCGTGCACCACCACGTCCAGCGCCCGCATCGCCGCCGCCGGCTCGTCCACGAAGCCCGTGAAGCCCACGCGGTCCTCGATCACCAGCTCCGCGGCCAGCCGCCGCAGCTCGTCCGCGCCCACCTCGCTCCCCGCGGTGTGGTAGATCCCCCCGCCGACGACGTACCCGCGCACCGGCAGCTCCCCCGGAAGCGCGGCCAGGGCGCGCAGGAACACCGCGTGCCCCTTCCACACCCCCATCGTCGCCACCAGCCCCACGCGGATCGTGCCCTCCGGCGCGGGGGGCAGACCGGCCGCGGCGTCCAGGTCCAGCACGGGACCGATCGGGTGGAATCGATCGAGATCCACCGCGTTGTGGAGCGTGCGGATCGGCACGGAGCGGCCCAGCACCGACGCCGCGTCCCCCGCCACCGCGTCCGACACCGCCACGACGCCATCCACCCGCCCCGCCGACCGCCGCAGCAGCCCCGCCATCGCCCGGCGGCGCGAGACCAGGTCGTGCAGGTGCCAGACGACGCGCGCGGACGCCGGCGCCGCGCGGGCGCCCAGCAGGTGCATCTTGAAGCCGTTGGTGTGCACCAGGTCCGGCCCGATCTCCCCCAGCAGCGACCGCAGCCGCGCGAGGTAGCGCATCGATCCCGGCACCGCGCGCAGCATCCCCAGCGCCAGCCCCGCCGCACCCAGCCGCCCCGCCGACGCCCCCGCGTCCCCCAGCGCCGCCAGCGCGGGCGGAAAGGGGAGCGCGTGCACCTCCACCCCCAGCCGGCGCGCGGCCTCCGGCAGCGGCCCCTCCCCCGGCGCCACCAGCGCCAGCCGCCACGCCGGCTCCGCGGCGCGCAGGGAGGCCAGCAGGTCCAGCAGCGCGCGCTCCGCCCCGCCCAGCGCCGCGGAGGCACTCAGGTACGCGATGGAGAGCGGCGGGCGCGCGGCATCCCCCGCGGGCTCGGCGAGCGCGCGGGAAGGCAGGGGATCGGCGGGAAGAGGGGGATCGGGCGGAAGGGCGGTCACGCGGCGGCGGAGGCGCCGGTCGGCCGGGGATGGGCGTGCGGCGCGGAGGGCGGGTCGGCGCGCAGCGGGGTGGGCCGCGGGCGGTTCATCCACTCGCGCACCGTCGCCGCCAGCACCCGCGCGGTGCGGTCCACCGTGAGCATCCCCAGGTCGTCGGGGGCCACCGCCCACAGGCGCAGCACCCAGGGGTCGCCGCCGTTCTTCTCCACCGGCCAGTCCAGCTTCCACGCCTTCGCGGCGTGCTCCGCGGACAGCTCGCCGCGTCCACCCTGGCCGGACGACTCGCGGCAGACGGTGGCATACAGCAGGCCCAGGCCGGCGGCGTTGTCGTGCAGGATGGCCTGCACGTGCTCCAGGGTCTCCGCGTGGGCGATCACCTGCGCCACGTCGCGGGCGTGGATCTGGTCGCGGATGCTCTCGCGCACCCGCCGCATTCCCGACGTCACCACGTGGCCGGCCTCCACGAACTCGTGGTACCCCAGCCGCTTGATGGCGAAGAGGAGGAGCGCGACGGTGACCGCCGCCCCGCCCAGCGCGGCCGCCGTCACCACCGTGGGCGTGCCGAAGGCCAGGACGATCCCCAGCCCCGCCAGCGCCGCCGCCAGCACGTACAGCAGCATCACCGCGCGCACGTGCGTCAGGCCGATGGCCAGCAGGCGGTGGTGCAGGTGCCGCTCGTCGGCGCCGAAGACCGGCTTGCCGCGCAGCCAGCGGCGCAGGATGGAAAGCAGGGTGTCCAGCAGGGGGAGCGCCAGCACCAGCAGCGGCACGGCGGCCAGCACGGCGGTCGCGCTCTTGGTGGATCCGTGCACCGAGAGGACGGCGACCATGAAGCCCACGAACTGGCTCCCCGAGTCGCCCAGGAAGATGCGGGCGGGGCGGAAGTTGTAGCGCAGGAAGCCCAGCAGCGCGCCGCCCAGCGCGGCGCACACCACCGCCACCTCGGTGTTGCCCAGCAGCCAGGCGACCACGAAGGTGCTCCCCAGCGCCACCAGCCCGATCCCCGTCGCCAGGCCGTCCAGCCCGTCGATCAGGTTGAAGGCGTTGACGACGGCCACCACCCACAGGACGGTGAGCGCCAGCGACACCAGCCCCACCTGCACCGTCACCCCCGCGAAGGCGATCTCCACGATGCGGAAGCCGAAGGCGTACGCCACCACCGCGGCCAGGCACTGGGCCAGCAGCTTCGCCGCCGGCCGCATGTCGTACAGGTCGTCCAGCAGCCCCGCGGCGAAGATGATCCATCCCGCCAGCAGCACGCCGAGCAGAAAGCCGTGCTCCGAGGCGCCGTCCGCGCCCCCGTACAGCAGCGCCGCCGCGCCCAGCGCCACGGTGGTGGCCAGGCACACCGCGATCCCGCCCATCCGCGGCACCCGCGGCGCCGACGCGTCCGCGCCGCTCCGCACGTGGCCGTAGATGCCGCGCGCGGTCACCACCCGCACCACGGCGGGAGTCACCAGCAGCGCGGTGACGGCGGCGGCGGCGAAGACAAAGGGGATCACAGGAACAGCCTGAGGGAGGAACTGCCTGCGGGGGGGACGCAGAACGTTGCGCAAACTCCGTACATGCTTGTGCTTACATTAGCCCCCCGCCGCCTGCGGGTCAAGGCTCTCGTAGCAGCGCGTATCACTTTGCACTCAATGTTTACGGCGATCCACCCGCTTCCCGGCCGCGCACGGCGTCCCCCGCTTTCCGGCATGATGCGGGCCGCTCGTCGCAGATGACGGTCGAGTTCTCCCACTGCAACGAGGTGCGATCCTTCACCACCGTCGTACGGGCGTCTGCAGGAGATCGGATGGGTGGGATCGCCGGATTTCGCGGCGGGATGCGTTCGCGCTCGCTCATCCTGGGAACCCCGGTGCGAGTCGCGGATGCGCTGGTCATTATCAATAGAGCTCTTCCAGCGAGCGGTCCTGCACCAGCTGGCGCAGGGCGTGGGCCAGCAGCGGCGCCACGGATACCACCTGCACGATGCCGCGGCCGTCCTCCCGCGGCGGAACGGAATCGGTGACGAACAGCCGCTCCACGCCGGCGTCCGCCAGCCGCTCCACGGCGCTCCCCAGCAGCAGGCCGTGCGTGGCGGAGACCAGGAAGCGCGCGGCGCCGGCGTCGTGCAGCGCGCGGACGCTCTCCACCAGCGTGCCGCCAGTGCTGATCATGTCGTCGATGATCACGCAGGTGCGGCCCTCCACCTCGCCCACCAGGTGGGTGACGTGGGTCTCCGTCCCGCTGTCGCGGCGCTTGTGCAGGACGGCCAGCGGCACGTCCAGCCGGTGCGCGTACTGCGTCGCCAGCTTCACGCGGCCGGCGTCCGGCGCCACCACCACCGCCTGGCCGTCCAGCGCGGCGCCCAGCGCGGCGGTGAGGGTGGGAACGGCGGTGAGGGTGTCGAAGGGGCCGGGAAAGAAGCCCTCGATCTGGTCGGTGTGCAGGTCCAGCGTGACCACGTGGTCTATGCCGGCGGCGCGCATCAGCACCGCCACCATGCTGGCGGTGATGGGCTCGCGCCGCCCGTGCCGCTTGTCGCTGCGGCCGTATCCGTAGTACGGCACCACCGCGTGGATGCGCCCCGCCGCCGCGCGCCGGCACGCGTCGGCGAAGGAGAGCAGCTCCATCACGTTGTCGTTCACCGGCGGGCAGGTGGGCTGCAGCAGGTACACGTCCTTGCCGCGCACGCTCTCCAGCACCCGCACCGAGGTCTCTCCGTCGGGAAAGCGCTCCACGGCGCAGGCGCCGGGCACCACGTCCAGCTCCCTGGCCACCGCCGCCGCCAGCGCCGGGTTCGCGCTCCCGGCGAACACGATGAACTCCGCCATCCGCCTCCTCGGTCGTTGCGCGTCACGGCCACCGCACGGCGCGCAATATGGCGCCCCGCCCGCCGCTGTCAAAAGCGGTTCGGACGCCGGGGGCGCAGTGAAGCACGGCAAGTACGCGAAGGACTCCGGATTTCCCCTGCGTCCTCGCTTTTTACCGCTGCGACCTCCGCGT
>DASTNU010000561.1:0-4119 GCA_035720605.1 Longimicrobium sp.
AGGAGAACAGGATGGCGGAGATCAAGCGGGTCGGCGTGCTGGGGTGCGGGCTGATGGGCAGCGGCATCGCGCAGGTGGCGGCGGCCGCGGGCTACGAGACGCGCGTGCGCGAGGTGAGCGACGAGCTGTGCCAGCGCGGCATCGGCGGCATCGGCAAGCAGCTGGGGAAGGCGGTGGAGAAGGGAAAGCTGGCCGCCGAGGACCGCGACGCCGTCATGGGCCGGCTGCACGGCACCACGAAGCTGCAGGACCTGCACGACTGCGACATCATCATCGAGGCCGTGGTCGAGGACCTGGCGGTGAAGAACGAGATGTGGAAGACGCTGGACGAGGTCTGCGGGCCGGAGACGATCTTCGCCAGCAACACCTCGTCGCTCACCATCGCCGACATGGCCGCCGCGACCAGGCGCCCGGAGCGGATGGTGGGGCTGCACTTCTTCAACCCCGTGCCGGTGATGAAGCTGGTGGAGGTGGTCAGGACCATCGCCACCGACCCCGCCGTCTTCGACACCGCCTTCCAGTTCGCGAAGTCGCTGGGCAAGGAGCCCATCGTCTGCAAGGACAACTCGGGCTTCGTGGTGAACCTGCTGCTGGTGCCGTACATGATGGACGCCATCCGCGCGCTCTCCGAGGGCGTGGCGACCATCGAGGACATCGACAAGGGGATGCAGCTGGGCACCGGCTACCCGATGGGCCCGTTCGTGCTCTCCGACTTCGTGGGGCTGGACACGCTGGACAAGATCGGCGACATCATGTTCGGCGAGTACAAGGAGAAGCGCTACGCCAGCCCGCCGCTCCTCAAGCGCATGGTCTCGCTGGGCTACTACGGCCGCAAGTCGGGCAAGGGCTTCTACGACTACTCGGGTGAGAAGCCGGTGGCGATGAAGCTGGTGTGATCGCCGGGGACAGGATCGAGAGGTGATGGTGAGAAGGCGCTGCGGATCGCGGCGCCTTCTCGTTTTCCGTAATCGGCGGAATCAACCGGTCGCTGGGCACGGGAGGTGGGGGGTGGGGGTGAAGCCCTGCCGGGCGAGCTCCGCGAGCCCAGGGCAGGGCTTGTGGCAGTTCCAGCCCCGGGTTTCAACCCGGGAATGCGGGTTTCAACCGGGGAACCCGGGTTTCAACCGGGGAACGCGGGGGCCGACGCGAATCCTCCGAAGCGCCGTGCAGGCACGGGGTTCTGTAATTTTCGCCAGGCGTTATATTCGACACCCAATTTTCCGTGCGCGCCGGGCCGGGCGTACGCCGCCGGCCGGTGATCCTCGATTCGCACCCTCAGGAACAATGGACGTTTCCGCGCACCACCCCGGGGACCAGGGAACCAGCCGGGCCGCGGCCGCAGCCGCCATCCCGGACCGCTTCCACTCGCTGGACGTAATCCGGGGACTCGCGGCGCTCGCGGTGGTTTTCTGGCACTGGCAGCACTTCTTCTACCAGGGTACCGAACCCGGCAGGGTGGCGAGCACGGCGCAGCCTCTCTACGCGCTCTTCTCTCCCTTCTACGAGAGGGGCTGGCTGGCCGTCTACTTCTTCTTCTCGCTGTCGGGCTTCATCTTCTACTGGCTGTACAGCGACACGGTGAGCAGGCGCACCGTCCGCTTTCGCGAGTTCGCCGTGCTGCGGGCGTCGCGCCTGTACCCGCTGCACCTGGCGACCCTGCTCATCGTCGCCGCGCTCCAACTCCTCGCCCTGCAGCGAACGGGCGGCTTCTGGGTCTACGCCAACAACGACGCGTATCACTTCGGCCTCAACCTGCTCCTGGTCTCGGAGTGGGGGATCGCGCGGGGGCGGTCGTTCAACGCCCCCGTCTGGTCGATCTCCATCGAGGTCTTTCTCTACATCCTCTTCTTTCTCTACTGCAGGCTGGTCACGCCCCGGGCCGCGGGGGCGCTGGCCCTTGCCGCCGTGGGGCTGGTGGTTCGCGAGGTGCACGAGGTGGTGGGGAGCGGGATCTTCTCGTTCTTCATGGGTGGGCTGGCGTTCCTGGCGTACCGGGCCCTGGCGGCCAGGAGAATCACGCCGCGGCTGGTCCGCGTGCTGGCGGCGCTCTGCGTGCTGGGATGGGTGGTCGCGCTGGTGGAACTGCGCATGGACTTCGTGCCGGCGCCTCCGCAGGAGGGCACGGTGACGGGCGGCGCGCTGCAGCACCTGCTTCACGCCCTGCTCACCGGGCTGCTGATGCCCGGCACCATCCTTACCGCGGCAGTCGCGGAGACGGTGCGCGGCTCGCTGGGCAAGCGGGTCGCGTTCCTGGGCGACATCAGCTACTCCTCGTACCTCCTCCACTTTCCGCTGCAGCTGGTGTGGCTGCACGCGGCCGCCCTGCTGGGGATGGGCAGCGCGATCTTCCTGCGCCCCGCCACGCTGATCCTGTTCTTCGCCGTGCTGATTCCGCTCAGCCTGGCCAGCTACCACTACTTCGAGCGCCCGGCGCAGCGGTTCCTCCGGTCGCGCCTGCACGCGGCGAGAGGCGCCGCGGCGAGCCGCTCGCCCGCGGCCGCGCCCCCGAACGACGCCACCCGGCCGGGAGGGAGCCTGGCCGGACCCGCGTTCCCGGTGGCCGACGCCCCCGCGAGCGGGCGCTGACGCCGCCAGTCCACCCGGGCCGGAAGAGGGCGAAGGCACGACGAAGACGGGGGCGCCGCGGGGTCGCGGCGCCCCTCCGTCGCTGGGGTAAGAGCATCGTAGGTATAGATCCTGCAACAACTTACACGCTCAGGTCGCCGCGAGGGAGGGTCGCGGCGAGAGGCAGAGACCAGCAGGGGAGGAAGACGGTGAAGAAGCTGACGCTCGACCTGGAGGCGCTGGACGTGGAGAGCTTCGCGCCCGCCGATGCATCCGCGCCACGCGGGACCGTCGTCGGGGCCGCGATGACGGTGCCGCCGTACTGCTTCACCTTCACCTGCGGCGATTCCCAGATCCGTCCCTGCCGGGCCGACTGACCCGCAGCCGGGACACCGCCGGTTCCACGACGAAGGCGCTGCAGATCCGCGGCGCCTTTCGTCTTGTTGAGAGCGGGGCAGGATGCGGTTCAGGAGATATAGGTATAGATCCTGCAATGACTTACACGTACGATCCCGCCGCGAGGGCGGCGCGGAGAAAGGCCGAAAACCCGTACCGGGAGGGGACGATGACGAAGCTGACGCTGAACCTGGAGGCGCTCGAGGTGGAGAGCTTCCACGCGGCCACGCCGCAGGCGTCGCGGGGCACGGTGATCGGCGCGGAGGGGATGATGACCGGCCCGGCCAACTGCGTCACCATCAGCTGCGGCAACTCGGAAGTCCGGCCCTGCCGCTGGGACGAGGACTGACCGCGCTGGCGGGCCAGCGATGACTCCGGGGGCGCCGCGCCGAGCGGCGCCCCTTCTGCGCTTTGCGAAGCGCCGCGGCGGTCGCTATGCTGAGACCCGGCTGACCCGTCCTCCCGCAATCCGCCGTCCATCGCGGGACGGCCTCACGCCTGACGGGGCAGGGAAGATGGAGCTGATCGCGAAGCGCGACGCCGACGTTACGCCCGCGGAGCGCGACCTCGTCTCGGCATGGCGGGACGACTGCTTCGGCGACCAGGCGTGGACGGGCGGGTACACCTGGGAGCCTCCCGAGTGGCGGCTGCTGCTGGTGGACGGCGGACAGCCCGTCAGCCACCTGAAGATCGTCACCCGGCGGGGGACGATCGCGGGAGATCCGGTGCGCCTGGGCGGCATCGGCAGCGTGATGACGCCGACGCCGTTCCGCGGCCGCGGCTACGCCTCGGAGCTGATGCGCCGCGCGGCGGGCTGCATGTTCGATGACCTGCGGGTGGAGCTGGGGCTCCTGTTCTGCCTCGGCCGGCTGGTGCCCTTCTATCGTTCCCTGGGCTGGATCGAGGTCGAATCCCCGGTGTGGATCGAGCAGCCCGCCGGCAGGATCCGCTGGCTGGAATCCGCGATGGTGCTGCCCCGCCCCGGCGCTCCCTGGCACGACGGGGAAGTCGACGTCCGCGGCCTCCCGTGGTGAGCGCACTCGTTCCGTGGATCCAGCCAACCGCTTGCCGGCCCGCGGCTGTTCGTGAGCCCGGCCGATGAGGAAGGGCGCCGCCGCCGCGGCGCCCTTCGTCATTCTCCCTTCCCTCCCACGCCTC
>DASTNU010000562.1:0-4165 GCA_035720605.1 Longimicrobium sp.
TCGACCGTGTGGGGCCCGGGCGAGCGGGGAAGAGCCCTACGCGACCGCCCGGCGCCGCACCTCGTCCAGCACCCTGATGAGCTCCGTCGCCTGCTCGGGGGGAAAGACGCCGTCCACGCCGCGCGGGTTCAGGTCGGTGAACGGCGACTCGTACAGGCGTTCCGGGGGCATGTACCCCTGCTGCGTCAGGTGGTCGGCCACCAGGTTCAGGAACTCCACCTGGTTGGCGGCCAGCGGCCTTCCGTTCATGAACCCCGCCAGCGCCCGCTTCGCCGCCTCGCGGTCCAGTCCCACCAGCGAGCGGACGAACAGCCCCAGGCCGTGGCTTTCTTCCCCTGCCCGGCGCAGCTCCTCCTCGGAACCCACGCCGGCCTCCAGCAGCATCCGCTCCAGCTCGGCCAGGTCGGTGGGGGTGAGCGGGTGGTCCATCCGCAGCTTGCGCAGCGCCACGTGGTCCTCGTGCGCGCGCAGGAATGCACGGGCCTTCTGCCGGAACCGCTCCAGGCCGCCGCCCGCGGCGCCCACCCCGGGAAGCTCCACCCGCCGCTCGTCGCCCAGCTCGTCCTCGAAGTCCGTGTAGACGGGCCTGCGGCGCTGCCGGTCGATCAGCCGCACCAGGTCGCGGAGGCGCCGGCGTACCCGTTCCAGCATCGGCAGCGTGACACCCTCCCACCAGCCGTCGGCCTGCACCTCCTGGATCAGCGGCAGCTGCGCCCGCACTCCGGGGATGGCACTCTTCTCCTCCAGCAGCCCGGCGATCGCCACCACCTGCTCCCGCAGCCGCTCGAACGCCGGGTCGGCGCCCAGCAGCGACAGCTGCAGACGAAGGATCAGCAGGTCGAAGCGCTTCGCCTCTTCCGGCTCGGGCGGCAGCTCGCTGGGCAGTCCGGCAACCTCCTCCAGCTCGTACAGCCGCTCCGGCGACAGGCTGGACCACGCCGGACGCCGCGCCCACTTCTCCACCAGGTGCCGCCGCTGCCGCACCACGAAGTTCTCCAGGTTCATCGCCGCCACCTCCCCGTGCAGCCGGTCGGTCAGGGCGCGGTACAGCTGCGCCTCGGTGCGCGGCTCGCCGGCGGGGGCGGGTTCGGCCACGCCGGCGCCGGTTCCCGCCGCCACCAGCTTCCGGTCCAGCTCCGCCGCCAGGGCCAGCCGGGTGCGAAAGAGCCGCCTGCCCAGCGATTCGCCGGTGCTGCCCTCCGTCTCCGCGGGGTTCTGGCTGAAGAACTCCAGGTTCTGGCAGTAGTCGAACAGGTAGAAGAACTCCTTGTGCCGCCCGGGGCCGAACAGCTCCGGCGCCAGGCGGGTTCCCCGCCCCAGCATCTGCCAGAACTTGGTCCTGGAGCGCACCAGCTTGAAGAACACCAGGTTCACCACCTCGGGCACGTCGATCCCCGTGTCGAGCATGTCCACGGAGATGGCGACGTGCGGCGCGCGCTCCGGGTTGGAGAAGGCGTCGATCAGGCTCTGCGCGTACGAATCGTCGGAGGTGATCACCTGCGCGAAGTCACCGGGAAGCTCCGGGTTCCCCACGCCGAAGCGCCAGGCGATGAACCGGGCGTGATCGCGGTTCTTGGCGAAGATGATCGTCTTCCCCAGCCGGTCGCCGCCGGCCACACGGAGGCCGCGGGTCATCAGGTGCGTGAGCACCTTGTCGACGGTATCCTGGTTGAACAGCCACTTGTTGACCGCCTCGGCCTCCACGCGGTCGGGGACGGTGCCCTCCTCGTCCCACTCCAGCGCGTCCCACTGGTCGCGTTCGTCCTCCGACAGGTCGTCGTAGCGAATGCCCTCGCGCTGGAACTTGAGCGGCACGGACACACCCCGCGGCGGCACCAGGTACCCGTCCGCCACCGCCTCGTCCAGCGAGTACGCGTCCGTGGGTACCCCGTTCTCCAGCTCGAACAGGGTGTAGGTGTTCCGGTCCACCTCGTCCCTGGGGGTGGCGGTGAGCCCCACCAGCAGCGCGTCGAAGTAGTCGAAGATGGCGCGGTACTTCTGAAAGATGGAGCGGTGCGCCTCGTCCACCACCACCAGGTCGAAGTGTCCCGCGCCGAACCGCCGCTGCCCGTCCTTCGTCTCGTCGATCAACCCCATGATGGTGGGATAGGTGGAGACGTAGACGCGCCCCTCGGCGTCCCCCTCGGTGACCAGGTTCACGGGCGCCGAGTCCGGCAGGTGCCGCTTGAAGGCGTTCACCGCCTGGTTCACCAGGGCCACGCGGTCGGCCAGAAAGAGTACGCGCTTTACCCAGTTGCACCGCATCAGCAGGTCGCACAGGGCGATGACGGTGCGCGTCTTTCCGGCGCCGGTCGCCATTACGAGCAGGGCCTTGCGCTCGTGGTCGTGCTCGAACGCCTCGGCGACGCGGCGGATGGCGCGGGTCTGGTAGTGGCGCTCCACGATGTCGGCATCGATCTGCGCCGTGCCCAGCGGCTTGCGGCTGGCCCGCCGCTGGATGAGCAGCTCCAGCTCCGCCTTCTTGTAGAAGCCCTGCACCTGCCGCGGCGGGTACATGACATCGTCCCACAGCCAGTGGTCGTATCCGTTGGAGTAGAAGATCACGGGCCGCTGCCCGAACCGCTGCTCCAGGCAGTCCGCGTACAGCCTGGCCTGCTGCTGGCCCGCACGCGGATCGCGGCGGGCGCGCTTCGCCTCCACCAGGCCCAGCGGCCTGCCGTCATCGCCCCAGAGGACGTAGTCGACGTGGCCCTTTCCCTCGGGCGTGGGCATGCCGGTCACGCCGAACTCGCGGTCCCGGTCCTGGTCCAGCGCCCAGCCGGCCTCCTTCAGCAGCAGGTCGATGAAGTAGTCGCGGGTCTCCGCCTCGGAGTAGTCGTGCGTGTCGGGCCGGGCGGCGGACTCCTTCTTGGCGGCGGCGACTTCCGCGCGCAGCTTCTTCAGCTCCTCGTCGAGCGCGCTCCTGTCGGCGAGGAGGCTGGTGAGGCTCTCATCCTTCTCTTCCAGCTGCGCCTGCAGCCTCTGAAGCTGCGCCGCGTTCTGCTTCGGGTCCGGCCCCGACGTGGGCAGCGCGCCAGCATCGAAGACGACTCCGGCCGGCGGCGGCTCGCCGCGGGCGTAGGTGCGCGCGAGCCAGTAGCCCACGTGAAATAGCTCGCGTGCGGCCGTAAGCGCGTCGGACTGCTGCACCGGGGTGTGGCTGTGCACCGCGTGGTTGCCCAGCTTGATGATCAGGCGCGCCTTGGTGAGCACCGCCTCGCCGGCGGCCTTTTTGAAGGTTGGCTCGTGGACCAAGGCGCTCAGGTTGTCCCGGTACGGCAGCTTGAGCTCCGGGTCGTGCTTGAACGCCCAGTGCACCGCCAGCTCCAGCGCCCGCCGCGCGTAGAAGCACGCCGTCCGCGGGTCCGGGTGGACGGCGGACTCGGCTTTCGCGGCGGCTTCGTGGACGTCGGGCCATTCCGCGGCCAGGAACGCAAAGTTGCTCATGGGATGACGTGTGGGGCGGGTCGGGCGTGGGCCTGGCGCAGGTGTTCGGGCGTGTCCAGTGCGGCGGCGGGACCGTTCGTGCGAGCCGGTGGTGGATCGATGATTCGCAAGGTGGCCGCTCAGTGCGGCCCGGGGAAGCTGGCCGACCCGGCCGGAGGCGGCAAGGCTACGCGGCAGACGGCGGATCCGGCCACCAGTAGTGCGTCCGGCCGCAGAACTGGATCCGCCCGGAATAATCCGCATCCGGCAATGCGTGCAGATCGCGCGTCCACTCGCCATTCAGTCCGCGCAGCGCGGCAAGCGCGGCCGTGGCGGCATCGAAGCGGTGATCATAGGCAACGCAGATGTCGTCGCGGCTGCCGACCGTCAATTCGTCCAGCAGCCAGGACGTCATCGTGTCGCGAATGTTGCCGGCCTCGCCGCCCCAGCTTGCCTTCTCGCCCGTCAGGGCAAAGTAGCAGACCTTGGGATGCGCTTCAGTCACCATCGTGCCGTCCGAGCGGAAGCGTTCTTCGAAGAGCTTCAGGAACGCGGCGCCGCTCATCACCATCGACCCGCGAAGGGCGGCAGGCGCCTTGACGCTCTGGCAAACCGCCGGATACGCGCGCCTGAGCCACCAGTCCGCGGGGCGCCAGCCTCCCCGGCCGCTGTTCCACTCGGTGAGCGTATCCACCCCCGCCGCCACGATCGGCACGCCCGTGCAGGTGTCGTTCAGCCA
>DASTNU010000563.1:0-2107 GCA_035720605.1 Longimicrobium sp.
ACGGCGCGCCGCGGGGGCCTCTTCCCAATCTCATTCCGTCAGCGCCGCGTCAGTCTGCGACGCAACTGCACGTGCAGTTCGTCGGATCGGGGGTACAGTCGCAGCATGCGTGGACGCCCGGGATGCAGAAGATCTGGCAGGTGGAGTTGTTGCAGTTGGTGCTCCCGCCACCGGGGCAAGGTCGCGCGGCCCCGGCCGCCTTCGCCGCGCCGTTCCTGGCCGCGCCTCCGCAGCTCGCCAGCACGCTCTGCATCGCAGCCGCGGCGAGCCCCGCCGCGCCGACCCGCACCTCGCCGCTCTTCAACGCCATCGCGCGCCCCGTCCAGCGCTCGCCGATCGGCGTGGACCCCAGGAACGACGTCGCGATGGGGGAGAGCGCCTCGCGCCCCGCCAGGAAGAGCCCCACTGCCGGGCTGCCATCTGCTGGCGCGATGAGGATGGTCCCCTCGTCGAAGAGCAGGCGCGCCCCGGCGTAGCGTTGCACGGCGTTCCCCCGGGGCGCCCCGTCGCGCTGCAGGACGAAGACGCGGTCGGCGATCCCGTCCGCCGCCTGGCCCCTGGTCCCGCCGTCCACTACCACCACCACGGCCGGGCTGGCGGCGGAGCGCTGCACCACCACGTCGCCAGTCAGGAACGCCCGCCGCGGCGGCGGGGAGGTTCCTTCATCGTGTGACCGGACCGCCGCGTTCGCGCCCGCCCCTCCGGCGAGTCCCAGCGCGGCAAGGATAAGAATGGCGGGTCTCCTCATGGCATCCTCCTGTCGAGAGGGATGAAAGGAAGGAAAAACGGCGGCTTGTGGAGATGCAAGAACGTTTCCTGAATTACCCGCGAGACCAGTCCCCTCTTCCTCTTGACATAGGGGGAGGGGGTAATCATCTTCCATGCTCTCTAGATAGGGACTGGGGGTATCCACGCGGACAGGAGCACGACGATGGAGCAGGCGACGGTCGACATCCAGGGGATGAGCTGCGGGCACTGTGTGGCGAGCGTGAAACGCGCGCTGGGCCAGCTTGAGGGCGTGGAGGTGCAGGAGGTGAAGGTGGGTTCGGCGATGGTTTCGTACGACCCGGCCGCCGTCACGCCAGAGCGGATCACGCAGGCGATCGAGGACGAGGGCTACACCGCCCGACTCGCCGGGAAAACGGACCTGACGTACCGGCACGCGGGCTGAGACACGCGACGGAGCGGGCCGCGGGGGCCCCTCCTTGCGAGCATGTTTTATGCTCAATAAAATGCCTTCGCCCTGAAGCGCCCGGCCGGGTACTTCGGACGAGAGGCACGGACCCGAGCACGAAACGCATGACCAGACGAGCGAACGCCGCCCTGGGCGCGGCGGCACTGGCCCTGGCGGCCGCCGCCCCCCTGGCGGCGCAGACCGACTACTACAACACGGACGCCGCGCGGCCCATCCGCGTGGAGGACGCATATCCCACCGAGCGGTACGCCTTCGAGCTCCAGATGGCACCGCTGCGGCTGGAGCGGGAGCGGGGCGGGGTCTACAACTGGGAAGTGGCGCCCGAGATCGCCTACGGCATCCTCCCGCGCACGCACCTGGAGGTGGGCTTCCCACTGCGCTTCGTGGATCCGGGCGGCGCGGACGAGGTGCAGGGGCTCGCGGGGATCGAGGTAGCGGTGCTCCACAACCTGAACGTCGAAACCACCACGCTGCCGGCGCTCGCGGTCGCGGCCGACGTGCTCCTTCCGGTCGGCGGGCTGGCCCCCGACCGGGCGTACACGTCGGTCAAGGGCATCGCAACCCGCACCTTCGGCTTCGCGCGCTTCCATGCCAACGCGCAGTACACCTTCGGCTCCGATCCCGGCGAGGGGGAGCAGGCCGGCGAGGCGTCGCGCTGGATGGCCGGGCTGGCCGTCGACAAGGCTGTCCCGCTCAGGGCGCTGCTGGCAACCGCCGACGTGTTCGCGGAGCAGCCGCTGCGGGGTGGGAAGGAGCTGGCATGGACCGCCGAGGTGGGGCTCCGCCACCAGCTGAGCCCGCGGCTCAACGTCGACCTGGGAGTCGGGCGCCGCTTCACGGGCGGAGACGAGGGGTGGTTCTTCACCTTCGGCACCGCGCGCGCCTTCGGGCTGCGCGGCCTGATCTCCCGAT
>DASTNU010000564.1:0-6908 GCA_035720605.1 Longimicrobium sp.
GTGGACGAGGAGGATCGCCTGGAAGTGCGGGTGGACGCGTGGACCGGGGAGGCGGACGATGCGGCGCCCTGACCTTCGACGTGGACGCGGGGGATTCACTCTGCTGGAGTCCCTGGTCGCGCTGGTGATCCTGGGGGTGGCGCTCACGCCGCTGCTCTCCGCGGTGACGGACGGCGTGCGGGCGCAGGGGCGGCTGGGGGCGGCGCACGAGGCCGTGTCGCTGGCGGAGGCGAAGATGGCGGAGCTGGCGCTGATGCCGGTGGATTCCATCCCGCGCTACCTGCAGCCGCGCAGCGGGTGGTTCGCGGCCCCGTTCGCCGGCTACCGCTGGCGCGCGCTGCTGCGCCCGGAGCCCGCCAGCCCCGCGCTGGTGCGCGGCGCCGTGCTGGTGGAGTGGAAGGACGGCTCGTACTCGCTGGAAACCATCTTCCACCGCCCCGAGATGCTCCCCGACTTCGCGCCGGTACGATGAGGATGCGAGTCCGACGGCCCTCGCCGGAGCGAGTGAACTCGCCGCAACAACCGCGGAAAGCCCCGCAAACTGCGCGGGGCTTCAACTGCCGGCCGCGGCGACGGCCTGTCATTCCGAGGGAGCGCCGCGCAGAACCTTCCCTCGTGTCGATGCCTTGCGCGCGACCGAGGAATCTACCGTCCGCACCTGGTGGCCGGCTTCGAAGCGCGGATCCGGCGGCCGCGCCGGAGCGAGTGAACTCGCCGCAACAACCGCGGAAAGCCCCGCAAACTGCGCGGGGCTTCAACGGCGAGACCGCGCCGTCGCGCCCGCCGTTCTCCCCCTCTCCGCACGCAGTTTGTGCGGGGAGGGGGCCGGGGGGAGGGGCCCACGGGACCCACGGCTTCACCCTCGTGGAGGTGATGGTCGCGCTGCTGGTCACCGGCCTGGTCCTCGGCGCCGCCTACGCCATCCTCGGCGCGGTGGGGGATGCGCGGATCCGCACCTCCGCGGCGCGGTCCGAGGCCCTGCCGGGCCCCGCCGCCCGCGCCGCGCTGGACGGGTGGCTGCGCTCCGCCGCCGTGCTGGAGGGCGCCGGCCCGTTCGTGGGGCTGGACCGCGGCGAGCCGCTGCCGCAGGACGCCCTTTCCTTCGCGGTGGAGGACGGCGGCGCACTGCACCCCGGACCGCGGCGCATCCGCGTCTGGGTGCAGCCGGGCGCCGGGCTGCTGGCGGAGGTCACGCCGCTGCGGCCGCTGGAGGCCGACCCCGCGGACACCCTGCTCCTGGCCCCCGCCGCGGCCGGGCTGCAGGCGCGCTACCGTACGCGGTCGAAGGACGAGCTGGTGTGGCTGGACGCCTGGCGGAGCGACGAGGCGCTTCCCGAGGCGGTGGAGCTGGCGGTGCTCCCCGCTCCCGAAGCCGCCGCGCGAGCGGACGCCGGCGGCCTGCCGCGGGTGCTGCGGATTCCGCTCCTGGTACCCCTGCGCTGGAACCCCGATGCGAGCGATCCGACGATCGGCGGGACGTGAGGGATTCGCCCTCCCCGCCGTGCTCTGGGTGCTGATCGTGGCCGCGGCCCTGGCCGCCGAGCTGCACGCCGGCGTGCGCGCGGACCAGCGCGTCACCGCCAACGTGCGCGCCGCCGCCCGCGCCCGCTGGGCCGCCCGCGCCGGGATGGCGCAGGCGGTGGAGACGCTCCGCTCGCGGATCGCCGTCGCCGCGGTGGGCGGGGAGGGACTGGCGGTGACGGACACGCTGCTGGTCCCCGTCCAGCGGCTGGACGTGGACGGCGTGCAGGTGACGGCCGCCGTGACCGACGCCCGCGCCCGCCTGCAGCTGAACCTGGCCACCGCCGACGAGCTGCGCGCCCTCTTCGCGGCGCTGGGGTGGGAGCCGGGGCGGGCCGCCAGTCGCGCGGCGGCGGTGGCGCGGTGGCGGTCGGCGCACCTGCCGCCCTTCGAGGCGGCGCCGGACACCACGCGCATCCGCCTGCGCCCACCTCCCGGCGCCTTCGCGGCGGTGGAGGAGCTGCGCGGCGTGCCGGGATGGACGGAAGCGGAGTTCGCCGCCGCCGCACCGTACCTGACGGTGGTGAGCGACGGCCGCATCAACCTGAACACCGCTCCCCTCCCCGTGCTGCGGACGCTCCCGGGGATCGGCGCGGAGGCGGCGGCCGCCATCGTCCAACGACGCAGGCGGAGCCCGCTCTCCACCGTATACGACGTGGGCGAGGCGCTCCCCGGCGCCCTGCGGAACGACGCGCAGGCGGTGCTGGCGGAGCTGGCCGTCCGTGCGGCGTTCGTCCCGCGCGAGGCGGAGGTCCGCGTCGTCGCGGTGCCGCCGGGGGCGCCGGTGCGGGCGCGGATCCACGCGGTGGCGGTGATGGCCGGGGGGACGCGCCTCCCCATCGTACAGGTCGTAGAGAGATAGCCGCGGAGAACCGATGTCGGAGCTCCACTCCCGCTTTCCAGGCGCGCAGGCGATGCGTGAACCCGTCTTCCACGATGTCCGCGGCCGCGCCGCCGCCCCGGTCCGCCGGCCCCCGCCGGGGCGCGGGGCAGCCGCCGCGCCCGCGTTCATCGGCGAGAGCGTGCCGCTGCGCGCGGCGCTCAAGGTGGCCCGGCAGGTCTCCGACTCCACCGCCACCGTCCTGGTCCACGGCGAAAGCGGCACGGGGAAGGAGATGCTGGCGCGCGTGATCCACGAGAGCAGCGGACGCGCCCGCGGCCCCTTCGTCGCCGTCAACTGCGCCGCCATCCCGGAGACGCTGCTGGAGAGCGAGCTGTTCGGCCACGAGAAGGGCGCCTTCACCGGCGCCGCCGCGCGACGGGTGGGGCGCTTCGAGCGGGCCAGCGGGGGAACGCTCTTCCTGGACGAGGTGGGCGACATGAGCCCGGGGATGCAGGCCAAGATCCTGCGCGTGCTGCAGGAGGAGGAGATCGAGCGCGTGGGCGGCGACCGGCCGGTGGCGGTGGACGTGCGGGTGGTGGCGGCCACCAACCGCGACCTGGGGGTGGAGGTGGCCGCGGGGCGCTTTCGCGAGGACCTGTACTACCGCCTGGCCGTGGTGGTCGTCCACCTTCCCCCGCTGCGCGAGCGGGGCGAGGACGTGGAGCTGCTGGCTCGGCACTACCTGGAGCATTTTGCCCGCAAGCACGGCCGCGGCGTGTACGACCTGCACGACGGCACGGTGGAGCTGCTGCGCAGCTACCCCTGGCCCGGCAACGTGCGCCAGCTGCGCAACGTGGTGGAGCGCGCGCTGCTGATGGCCGAGGGCCCCGTCCTCCTTCCCGAGCACCTGCCGGACGAGGTGCGCCTGGGCCAGCACCCGGGCGATCCGCGTTCGAACGGCGGCCACGACGGCCTGCTTCCCCTGCGCGAGCTGGAGCACCTGCACATCCGCCGGGCGCTGGCGCTGGCGGGCGGCAACCTGGGCGCCACGGCGCACCTGCTGGGCATCCACCGCAACACCCTGCGCCAGAAGCTCCGCCGCCTGTACGGCGAAGACCCCGGCGCCGACGAGTAATCCCGGATCCGTGAATCCGGTCATCATTCCCCCAACTGCAGGTTTTGATGCAGAGGGAGCGGAGGAAGCAGAGAAAAGCGGGAATTTCTCAGACTGTTCTCGCTTCCTCTGCTTCCTCTGTGTGAGACATGTCTTTGCCGGATCTGGTGCTGGCTCCGATGTCCGGCGGCGGATTCGAATTGTTCGATGCCCCGCATCCCGTCATCCCCATCATCCCCTGGGCATCATGAGACGCATTCTCGCAGCGACCCCGCTCGCCCTCGCGCTGGCCGCCTGCGCTCCCAAGGCGGAAACGCCCGCACCCCCCTCATCGGCCCCGTCCTCCGCCGCGGCGGACGTGCCGGGATGGCGGACGCACGAGGCGCGCGACTTCGGCATCCGCTTCCAGGCCCCGGAGACGTGGACGGTGCGCACCGAGCCCGACGGTCGCGACGGTCCCACGCTCACGGCCGCGAGCCCCCACGTGGCCGACCTCGCGCCCGGCGGTTGAAACCGCTGCTGGAACGTCACGAAGTCCGCCTGCGCGGACTGTCCCGGGTCGCGTGAGTGCCACGTTGGACGGATCTACGCCGGTGCCGTTGAAGCCCCGCGCAGTTTGCGGGGCTTTCCGCAGTCGTTGCGGCGAGTTCACTCGCTCCGGCGAGGGGCGTCCGCATGCTCGTCGTACCGGCGCGAAGCCAGGGAGCATTTCGCGGCGGTGGAAGGTGGGAAAACGCCTGGTGGATCCCGGAGCGCGCGCACACAGCGTCCGAAAGACACAGATCCTGTGCCTGCGATGCTTCGCGATGCACAGAGGATGTGCATCCGGAAACATGTGATTGCGGGCCGGATTCCTCCCATCCGATTGCGGCTCTTCTACTTCGATCCACCCGGGGAATGGGGAATGTGCGTTGCCCTGCCAGGCCCTGCTCTCCGCGCGCACGCACCGGGGCGGGCGTGCGCGCGGGGGAGGTGCCGGCTCACCCTCAAGATGCAGGGGGACGCACTCATGAACCGCAGTGGAGGAGGACGCACCCGGGGCAGGTGGTCGTGGCCCGGGGCAGGGGCGGTGGCGGCGGCGCTGCTGGCGGCGACGGACCTGGCCGCCCAGTGCAACCGCACCTTCGTGGCCAACGTGGTCGCGATCGAGCAGTTCATCTGGTACAACCGGCTCGGCGCGCACGAGCCCGACCAGCTGATGTACGTGCTGCAGCAGGACCTGGTCAGCAGCACCGGCGGCGCGCCCAGCTGGAGCAACCACCGGCTGCGCCCGGGCAAGCGCCCGCGCCCGCTGGTGCTGCGCGTGAACGCCGGCAGCTGCCTGAGGATCCACTTCAGGAACTGGCTCAACTCCGCCGGCGGGCTGGGCACCAGCGCGGCGTCCGTCCACGTCGTCGGCATGCAGCTGGTGAACGACATCGAGGACGACGGCAGTCACGTGGGCGTGAACCCCACCAGCCTGGTGGAGCCCGGGCAGGACGCCGTCTACACCCTCTTCGCCGAGCGCGAGGGGACGTTCCTGATGTACAGCACCGCGCAGACCACCGGCGCCGACGGCGACGGCGGCCAGATCGCCAAGGGGCTCTTCGGCGCGGTGAACGTGGAGCCCGCGGGGGCGGAGTTCTACCGCAGCCAGCTGAGCCGCGTGGAGATGGACCTGGCCACGCGCGGCCTCACCTCCTCCCAGCACCCGATCATCAACTACGACTCGGTCTTCCCCTCCGGCCACCCGGAGGCGGGGAGGCCCGTCGTGCGGATGACGAAGGGCGACACCATCGTCCACGGCGACCTGAACGCCATCATCACGGGGCCGAACCGCGGGAACTTCCCCGCGAGCTCGTTCCCCAACCCGGGCGTGCAGGTCTACAACCACATCGCCGCGGACAGCCGCCTCAAGCCCTTCCGCGAGTTCACCGTCATCTTCCACGACGAGGTGGGGCTGGTCCAGGCCTTCGACAGCATCTTCGACAGCCAGCAGTTCGCCTACACCCTGCACGGCGGGCGCGACGCCTTCGCCGTCAACTACGGCACCGGCGGCATCGGCGCGGAGATCCTGGCCAACCGCTTTCGCCTGGGGCCCATGTGGGACTGCAACGAGTGCAAGTTCGAGGAGTTCTTCCTTTCCTCCTGGGTGGTCGGCGACCCGGCCATGGTCGTCGACCAGCCGGCGGCGGCGGACTTCCGCCCCAGCAGCCCGCCGCCCCCCGGGCCGCGGGCCACGCTGGTCCGCTATCCGCAGGACCCCTCGAACGTGTTCCACAGCTACCTGAACGACCACGTGAAGATCCGGAACCTCCACGCCGGTCCCAAGGAGCACCACGTCTTTCACCTGCACGCCCACCAGTGGCTGCACACGCCCAACAGCGACGGCAGCAACTACCACGACTCGCAGGCCATCGGCCCCGGCGCGGGCTACACCTACGAGATCACCTACGGCGGCGGAGGGAATCGCAACGACACCCCGGGCGACGCCATCCTGCACTGCCACTTCTATCCCCACTTCGCGCAGGGGATGTGGGGGCTGTGGCGGGTGCACGACGTCTTCGAGCGGGGGACGGTGCTGGACGGCAACGGGCGCCCCGTGGCCGGCGCGCGGGCGCTCCCGGACGGCGAGATCGCCACGGGCACGCCCATCCCCGGCGTGGTGCCCATGCCCACCTACGCGCTGGCGCCGCTGCCCACGCCCACGCACCCGGGGTACCCGTTCTTCATCCCCGGCGTGGCCGGCCACCGGCCGCCCAAGCCGCCGCTGGACACGCGCTTCGACGGCGGGCTGCCGCGCCACGTGGTGTTCGACGGCACCGCGGCGTTTCCGGCGCTGAACACCCGCGACTTCAGCAAGCAGGACCTGACGCTGGGGGTGAACTGGCTTCCGGAGATCGGCACGCAGATGGAGCGGGACGCCATGACCTTTCACGAGGCGCTGGGCTACACCACGCCGGTGGCGGACCAGTGGACCAGCACCTCGCTCTTTCACACCAACGGCCTGCCGCGCCGGCCGGGCGCGCCCTTCGCGGACCCCTGCGGGGTGCGCGGCGTGCCGATGGGCGTCGCCGACAGCGTGAAGGCGGCGGCGTTCCAGCTGGACACCATCTGGTTCAACAAGGCGCGCTGGTTCTTCACCCAGCACCGCATGTTCGGCCTGTGGAGCGACGTGGCGTCGTTCCGGGCGCAGACGCGCGCGCCGGAGCCGCTCTTCTTCCGGGTGCACGACAACACCTGCCTCACCTACCACCTGGTGAACCTGGTTCCCGACGAGTACGACCAGGACGACTTCCAGGTGCAGACGCCCACGGACGTCATCGGGCAGCACATCCACCTGGTGAAGTTCGACGTCACCTCCTCGGACGGCGCGGGCAACGGCTGGAACTACGAGGACGGCACCTTCGCCCCCAACGAGGTGACCGAGCGCATCCACGCGATCAACGGGGTGGGAGGGCTCGATCTCAA
>DASTNU010000565.1:0-2968 GCA_035720605.1 Longimicrobium sp.
ACCGCCACGCCGGAGTCCGCCAGCGTGAACGCCAGGCGCTCGGCGGGATAGCCGGGGTCCAGAGGCACGTACGCACCGCCGGCCTTCAGCACGCCCAGGAGCGAGACCACCATCTCGTGCGTGCGCTCCAGGCACACCCCCACCCGCACCTCCGGCCCGATGCCCAGCCGACGCAGGTGGTGCGCGAGCCGGTTCGCCCGCTCGTTCAGCTCCCGGTAGGTGAGCTGCTGCTCCTCGAAAACCACCGCCGCCGCGTCCGGGGTGCGCTCAGCCTGCGCCTCGAACAGCTCGTGGATGCACGTGTCGGCCGGATACGCCGCCTCCGTGGCGTTCCACTCTTCCAGCACCTGACGGCGCTCGGCCTCCGGCAGCAGCGGCAGGTCCTCCACCCGCCGGCGCTCGTCGGCCACCATCGCCTTGAGCACGCGCCGCAGGTAGCCGGTGTACCGCCCTGCCGTCTCGCGCTCGAACAGCGACGTCGCGTACGTCAGGCCACCGGCGATCCGCCCGTCCGCCTCGTACAGCCACAGCGACAGGTCGAACTTCGCCGTCTCGGCCTCCAGCGTTTCCACCTCGCTCACCGCGAGCCCCGGCAGCTCCAGGGCGCCACCGGTCGCGTTCTGCCAGGCGAACATCACCTGGAAGACGGGGCTGTGCGACAGACTGCGCACCGGCTGCAGCAGCTCCACCACCTGCTCGAAGGGGATGTCCTGGTGATGCTGTGCCCCCAGCGCCCGCTCCTTCACCCGCCCCAGCAGTTCGGAGACGCTCGGGGAGCCCGAGAGATCGACGCGCAAAGGCAGCGTGTTGACGAAGAAGCCGATCAGCCCCTCGATCTCCTGCCGCCCCCGGTTGGCCGTGGGCGTGCCGATCACGACATCGCTCTGCCCCGACAGCCGGCTCAGCACCGTGGCCCAGCCCGCCAGCAGCGTCATGAACAGCGTCGTCCCCTGCCGCCGGCCCAGCGCCTTCAGCCCCGCCGTCAGCTCCTCGTCCAGCTCCAGGCCGACCGAGGCGCCGGCATGATCCTGCCGCGCAGGGCGCGCATGGTCGGCGGGCAGCTCCAGCAGCTCCGGCACGCCGCCGAGCGTCTCCGTCCAGTAGGCCGCCTGCTCCTCCAGCACCTCGCCGGCCACCCAGCGGCGCTGCCAGGCCGCGTAGTCCGCGTACTGCACGGGCAGCGCGGGCAGCGGATCGGGCTCCCCACGGCGGAAGGCTGTGTAGAGCGTGCTCAGCTCGTCGGTGAGCACCCCCATCGACCACCCGTCGGAGACGATGTGGTGCATCGTGACCAGCAGCACGTGCTCGTCCGCCGCCAGCCGGAGCAGCCGGCCGCGGATCAGCGGGCCCTGCTCCAGGTCGAACCGCGCATCCAGCTCCTCCACCGTCAGCCGGCGCGTCTCCACCTCCGGCTCGGGATGATCGAGGAGATCGTGCTCCACCAGGCGGAACGCGGCTTCCTCCACGGGCATTATCCGCTGCACCGGCTTCCCGTCGGTGCTGGGGAAGGCCGTGCGCAGCGCCTCGTGGCGTGCCACGATCCGATCCAGCGCACGGACCAGCGCCGCGCGATCCAATGCGCCTGTCAGCCGGAGAGACAGCGGGATGTGGTAGGCCGCGCCCGCACTCCCGAGCTGCTCCAGGAACCAGAGCCGCTGCTGCGCGAACGACGGCGCCAAGCGCTCTCCCCGGTCCGCCGGCTCGATCGCGGGCAGCTTCGCTCGCGCCGCCTGCGCCAGGCCCCGCGCGAATTCCGCCAGCACCGGCCAGGTGAACAGGTCCCGCAGCGCCACCTCCACGCCCAGTGCCTGCCGCACCCGAGAGACGACCTGCACCGCCAGCAGCGAATGGCCGCCCTGCTCGAAGAAGTGGGCCCACCGGCCCACCCGCTCCACGCCCAGCAGCTCCCCCCAGATCTCCGCCAGCGCCCCCTCGATCTCCCCCACCGGCGCCTCGAACGCACGCGACGAGTAGGCGTCGCCCTCGGGTGCGGGCAACGCCTTGCGGTCCAGCTTCCCGTTGGGCGTCAGCGGCAGCGCACCCAGCCGCACGTAGGCCGCCGGTACCATGTACTCCGGCAACCGCCCCGTCAGGTACGTCCGCAGCGCCTCGACTTCGAGTTCCTCCGCACCGACGAAATACGCCACGAGCTGTCGGTCGCCGGGCACGTCCTCACGGGCAACCACCACTACCTCGTGCACCCCGGGGTGCTCCCGGAGCCGTGTCTCGATCTCCCCCAGCTCGATCCGGAAGCCCCGCACCTTCACCTGCACGTCCAGCCTGCCCAGGTACTCCAGCATCCCGTCCCCACGCCACCGCGCCCGATCCCCCGTCCGGTACAGCCGCCCACCCCCCTCGCTCCCGAACGGGTCCGGGATGAACCGCTCCGCCGTCAGCGCCGCCCTGCCCAGGTACCCGCGCGCCAGCCCCCGCCCACCCAGGTACAGCTCCCCCACCACCCCCACCGGCACCGGCTGCAGCGCCCCGTCCAGCACGTACGCCCGCGTGTTCGAGATCGGCTTCCCGATCGTCGCAGGGCCGCCCGCCCGCCGCAGCGTGTACGTGCTGTACGTCGTGTCTTCCGACGGACCGTACAGGTCGTAGACCCACTCGATCCCCCCATCCGCGTACAGCGCATCCACCAGCTCCGCCCGCAGCGGCTCCCCCGCCAGGTTGATCGTCCTGACCCCCGCCGGGATCCCGCCGTCCTTCAGCAGCGCCGCGATCGCCGAGGGCACCGTGTTGATCAGCCGCACCTCGCCCGCCGACGCCGAGCGCGACACCGCCAGCGCGTTCTCCACCACGATCACCCGCCCGCCCCGGCACAGCGGCAGGAACAGCTCGTAGACGGAGAGGTCGAAGCAGATCGACGTGGCCGCCAGCACCCCCGAGAGCTCCTCCCCCGTGTAGACGCCCGACGCCCACGACAGCAGCGCCACCGTGCTCTCGTGCTCGATCGCCACCCCCT
>DASTNU010000566.1:0-8283 GCA_035720605.1 Longimicrobium sp.
CTGTCCCGCGGGGTTCACCTCCAGAAAGACGTGCTCCCCGCCGCGGGTGCGGATCAGGTCCAGCGACCCGGTCTGCAGGGGCACCGACTCCATGAACCGCCGCACCGCCGCCTCCACCTCGTCCGGCAGCCGGTACGGCACGTTGCGGTTGGGGCGCACCCGGTTGTAGCGGCGAAAGTCCAGCTCGGTCTGCCGGTCGCCCTGGGAAAAGATGGCCATGCTGTGGCACTCGCCGGCCAGGTAGAAGGTGCGGATCTCCACCTCCTTCTCCACCATGGCCTGCGCCAGCGAGGGAAAGAACCGCGGCGGGGCCCGGTCGATGTCGGCCTGGGTGACCTCGGCCGTGTACATGGGAAAGGTGTCCTCTCCCACGGTGAACATCTTTCCCTCGGCCAGCGGCTTGGTGATGATGCGCCCGTGCAGGTCGCGAAACGCCTGCAGCTCGGCGCGGTCGTTGGTCACCAGCGTGGCGGGCACCTGCAGCCCCGCCCGCGCCGCCAGGCGCAGCATCTCCAGCTTGTTCACCCGCCGGTCGCCCAGCCGGGCCAGCCACCGCGCCTCGCCCAGCAGCACCTCCAGCGCGCGGGTGGCGGCGCGCAGCTCCTCCACCAGGTGCTTGCGCACGTCGCCGCCCCCGCCGTCCGTCCCCTCGGGGGAGGGCAGGTTCCGGTAGGTGTGCCAGCGGCGCATCCACACGGCGCCCACCTCGTGCGCCCGCACGTCGCGGCCGCCGATGCGGATGGCCATGCCGTCGCCGGCGCTGTCGAAGCGCATGGCGAACGGCTCGTCGCCGTTCAGGTCCTCGCCGTTCAGGCGCAGGGAGTCGCCGCCCAGCGCCTCGATCCAGTCCTGGACCTCTTCGGTGGTGGTCTCCCAGCTGTCCTGGCTGAGCAGAAGGATCATCTACCGATGCCTTTCGGGGAGGGCGGAGCCCGGCCGTCCCCGGCGTGGGGACGGCGTGCGCTCAGTCCTCGGCGTAGTCGCGGTGGAGCGTGTCGCCCACCTGGGTCCAGGCCACGAAGCAGATGCCGCCCGGCTCGGCGGCGGCGGCGCCGCCCTGCACGGCCTCGTCGGCGCTCTCCTCCAGCGGCTGCAGCGCCGCGTCGTTCAGCGGTTCCATGCTCATCGGAGCGTCTCCGGGTGCAAGGGGGAGAAGGAAGCGGGCGCGCCGGTCAGTCGGCGAGCTGGTAGTCGTTCTGGATCTTCCCGGCCACGTCGCAGCGGCCGATCATGGTGAAGCTGCCGTCGGCGGGGGCCACGCTGCCGCCGCGGACCATCTCCGCTTCGGTGTCGTCGAGGGCTTCGAACGCTTCGTGGCTCAGCTTTTCGAGGGACATCTCACTGCTCCTGCTGTGGGGGTAGTACGGGTACGGGTACGTCTGCCGCGCCGGCCGGGACGCCGGCGCGGGTGGGGCTCAGTCTTCCACGTAGCTGGGATAGGCGTGTCCGCCCTCCGTGTACGTGTAGCCGATGAAGGTGAATCCCACGGGGGCCGCGGGCACGGCCGCGCCGCCGCCCTGGATGGCCTCTGCCGCGGGCTCCTGCAGCACCTCGTCGTCGAGCAGTTCCATGGTCATCGTCGCGTCCGTGGAAATGGGTGTGTGGATCGGGGATCCGGAAAAACCGGGTAATCGAACCGGGTGATTGAAACGGGTGATCGAATGGGACGATCGGGTTGGGACAAACGAATCGGATGATCGGAATCGGATGAATCGAGCCGGGAGATGCCGGCCCCGGGAGCCGGCCGCGGGCGCGCCCCCGTGAGGGACGGAAGCGCTCCGCGCGGCCGGGCCCGGTCCGGGCCGCCCCGCGAAGGGGCGGCCACGGAGACGGAGGCGCTCAGTCCTCGACGTAGTCGTTGTCGATGTGATCGCCGTGCTGCGTGCGGCCGATGAACGTGAAGCCACCGGGGGCGACGGGGGCCACCAGGCCGCCCTGCACCATCTCCGCCTCGTTCTCCGCGAGGGCCTCGAAGACCTCGTCGCTCAGCTTCTCGATGCTCATTGGATTTCTCCTGTGAAAGTCAGTGGTTGAGTGGAAGTTTCCGTCCTGCGTCGTACTGGGCTCGGGCTTTCCGTCTCGCCGCCGGTCCGTTCGCGGTGCCCTGCGCAGCGTGTTCATCTCTGCGCGGAAATGGGGGATGGTCTGCGCGGGGTGCCGTTACGGGGCGGCGGGCCGGTGCGGCCCGGGAAGGCCTCAGTCCTCGACGTAGTCGTTGTCGATGTGGTCGCCGTGCTGCGTGCGGCCGATGAAGGTGAAGCCGCCCGGGGCGACGGCTTCGACCAGGCCGCCCTGCACCATCTCGGCCTCGTTCTCCGCGAGGGCCTCGAACACTTCGTCGCTCAGCTTCTCGATGCTCATGGGGATTTCTCCTTGGTGAAGTGGGGTTACGTTTCCAGACGTTCCGCGCAGGAGTGAACATCTGGCGTCGAGTATAAACGAGGCTCCCGGAATCCGTCAATACCAGATGTTTGCTACATGAGTGATACGTTAGATCATGTTGTCGCATATTGTGTTGCATAAACTTCACATGTTTCTATCCGCCTCAAGCAAACATATGAACATTCGCGGTGGATGGTTTTCCGCGGCCGTCTTGCCGGGTGTGGGTGAAGCTCCCCGCACCGCTCGAAATAGGCCATTCGGAGGTGCCGGGAATGCGCCGCGCGGAGGCGGGGAGAGGGAGCGGAAGGCGGTCGGGGCGCCTGCCGGCTCGCGCCGGGACGGGGGTCAGCGGGGAAGGGAGAGGGTGAGCTGGCGCAGCAGGGTGCCGGCCGCGTCTTCCACGCGCACGCGGTAGCTGCCGGGCGGCAGCAGAAGGGCGGGGGGCGGGCCGCCGCGCACCACCTCCACCTGGTCCACGGGCACGGCGTCCCCGCCCTCGGCGGCCGCGCGCGCGGAGACCAGGCAGCGCTCGGCGCCGGCGCACACGTCCGCGGGGAGCGGGTGGGGCGCGCGCGCGCCGCCCAGGCGCAGCCAGGTGGGCCGGCCGTCGCGGTAGACGCTGCGGGGGTGGAATACGGTGACGTCGCGCTTGCCGGGCTCCAGCGTCCACAGGGCGCCGGAGGGGGAGCGCAGCACGGTGGGCTCCTCCAGCAGCCCCGCGCCGGCGGCGTGCCGGTAGAGCGGGTGCTCCCGTTCGGGGGCGCCGCGCTCCGTCATCACCGTCTGGTCCACGGTCAGCGGGTCGATGCCCGTCATCTCGCGAAACCGCACCGCCATGGGCGCGACGCCGGCCAGGAGGCCGGACTCGTTGACGTGGTTGTAGCCGGCGTGCACCAGGATGCGGGCGCCGGGATCGCGCGCCAGGATGCGCTGCACCAGGTTGGCCGCCTGTCCCTGCTCGCGGTCGCCGCCTGCGCCGGGGCGTGCGGATTCGTACGGCACCACGGTGTATCCCAGCGCCAGCGCGGTGCGGACCAGGTCACCGTACAGCGGCTCGGAGAGGTATCCCCCGGACCCGGCGGCGGGGTAGCCGCGCGCGGCCAGCTCCGCCTCGCTCTCCCACAGCGACTCGGCGGCCAGGTAGCGGTATCCCTGCTCCCACAGGCGCGCGAGCAGCTGAAGGGCGAAGGCCCGGTGCTGCGGGACGTGGTGCGCCTCGTTGACCATCACCACCCGCTCCCCGGCGGCCGCGCGGCTGAGCGCCTCCAGCGCCGGCTCGGGACGAAGGCCCTGGAGCTGCGCGCCGGCGGCGGGGTCGGGCTCCCAGGGATCGTCCACCCCCGCAAGGTCCGCCTGGCGCAGGGCCTCGGTGTAGTTGCCGGCCTCCGCCTCCAGCCGCATGGCTTCGCGCGCCAGCGCCGTGCGCGCGGCCTGGCCGGAGGCGGCGTACGCGGGGGCCAGGCCGCGGAGCGCCTGCAGCTCGGTGAGGAGGTTCCCCCCCTCACGCGCCTGGCGCGCGGTCTCGAAGATCCTCTGGATGTCCGGGTCCATCCGGGGAGGCGTGGAAGCGGGGGGCGGGGCGGGCACGGTGTCCTGCGCCGCCGCGGGTGCGGCGGCAAGGGCGAACGCGAGTACGACGGTGCGAGAAGATGAGCGCATCTGCCTGGCTGGGCGCCGGTGCCGTGCCGCTGGAGCTTTCCCCGGCATGCACACCAGGTGCCCGATGATCCCGCGCCCCCTCTCGCCCGGATGCGGCGGGCGCCGCGCGGATCAGCTTCCCTCGCGGGCCCGGCTGGGGCGTGCCTCGGTGGAGCCCGGCCGCGGCGCCGCGCCGAAGCGGCGCTCCAGCTCGCCCCACACCTCGCCCGCGTCCAGGCCGCGGGCGCGCCACAGCACCATCAGGTGAAAGAGCAGGTCCGCGGACTCCGACCGCAGCTCCGCGTTGTCCGCGTTCTTGGCGGCGACGATCGTCTCCGCCGTTTCTTCGCCCAGCTTCTTGAGGACCTTGTCCGTCCCCTGCGCAAAGAGGTAGGTGGTGTACGACCCCTCCGGCCGCTCCCGCTCCCGGTCGGCGATGATCTCCTCCAGCCGCGCGAGCATGGGGCGCGGATCGGGCGCCCCGCCGAGCTCGGCATCGCCATCGGGCGTACGATAGAAGCAGCTGCGCTCGCCGGTGTGGCAGGCAGGGCCGGTCTGCCGCACGCGGTACAGGACGGCGTCGCCGTCGCAGTCCACGCGCACGTCCACCACCTCCTGCGCGTGGCCGCTGGTCTCGCCCTTCATCCACAGCGCCCCGCGCGAGCGGCTCCAGTAGTGCGCGCGCCCCGTCTGAAGGGTGCGCTGCAGCGCCTCGCGGCTGGCCCACGCCAGCATGAGCACCTCGCCCGTGCGCGCGTCCTGCGCCACGACCGGCACCAGGCCGCGCTCGTCGAAGGTGATGGTGTCGAGCCAGGGCATGCGGTTGCGCGTGCGGTTGCGGTGGAGGTGGCGGTTGCGGATTGTGGCGAAGGCGACAGGTTAAGGAGGGAATAGGGAATAGGGAATAGGGAATAGGGAATAGCCTTCTCCCCTCTCCCGCGCGGTTTGCGGGAGAGGGGCCGGGGGTGAGGGGTCCGCGCGAAACGCGCCGTTGTTCCCCATCCGAGCGAATGACCCTGGCACTCGACACTTCTTTCCTCATGCACCACGCGCTCGAGCGGGTACCCGTCTGGACCGATGCCTGGCGGACGTCCGGCAGGCTGGTCCTGCTGCTGGACTTCGACGGGACGCTGGCGCCCATCGTGGACCGGCCGGAGATGGCGGCGATGCCGCGGCGCACCCGCGCGGCGCTGGACCGGCTGATGGCGATGCAGGGCGTCACCGTCGCGGTCGTCAGCGGGCGGGGGCTGGCGGACGTGCGCGAGCGCGCGGCCATCCCCGGCATCGCCTACGCGGGAAACCACGGGATGGAGATCGAGGGCGCGGGGCTGCACCGCATCCATCCGGAGGCCGCGGCGGCGCGCCCGGAGCTGGAGGCGGCCGCCGCCGCCATCGAGCCGGCGCTGGAGGGGATCGACGGCGCTTTCCTGGAAGACAAGGGACTCACCCTCAGCATCCACTCCCGCATGGCGCCGGACCGCGCGGAGGAGGGGCGCCAGATCGTCCTGGAGGCCGCGGGCGGGCATCCGGGGCTGGCGGTCACCGGGGGAAAGATGGTGCTGGAGGTGCGGCCGCGGGTGGAGTGGCACAAGGGCAGGGCGGTCCTCTTTCTCCTGGAGCAGATGCGCCCGCCGCGGGATGCCCCCGTCCTCTACCTGGGCGACGACCGCACGGACGAGGACGCCTTCCGCGCGCTGGAGGCCTGGAGCCCCGCCGCGGAAGGCGTCCTGATCGCCGAGGCTCCGCCCTCCGACTCCGCCGCGACCGCCTGGCTGCGCGACCCGGCGGAGGTCGGCGCGCTCTTCGAGGCGCTGGCGGACGCCGCGCCGCGCTGATCCCGCCGTGCGTCCCGCCCCGCCTCCCCCGCTCGCGCGCCGCACGCTGCACCGCCGCGTGTTCCTGGCCGCCGGGGTGTACAACCTGGCGTGGGGGCTCTACTCCGCGCTGGACCCGCAGTGGCTCTTCCGCTTCGCGGGCATGCAGCGGCTGAACCACCCGGAGATCTTCGCCTGCCTGGCGATGGTGGTGGGGCTGTACGGGTTCGTGTACCTGGAGATCGCGCGGGTGCCGGAGCGCGGCTGGCTGCCGGCGGCGGTGGGGCTGCTGGGGAAGGTGCTGGGCCCCATCGGCCTGGCGGTGGCGATCGCGGCGGGGCGCTGGCCGTGGCAGGCGATCGTCCTCTGCCTCACCAACGACCTGATCTGGTGGATTCCCTTCACCCTCTACCTGCGCGACGTCTGGCCGCTCTTCCGCTACGACCTCACCCACGCGCGCTGAACCGCAGGCTATTCCCTATTCCCTATTCCCTATTCCCTGGGATGCGCGAACGGCGGGCCCCGCACGGGAGCCCGCCGTTCCGTTCTCACCCGGGGGGACCGGTCAGACCGGGCGCCGGCCGGTGATGATCCGCCAGAGGATGACGATGACGGCGATGACCAGCAGGATCCAGGCGATGTCGCCCAGCGCGCCGATCACCCCGCCCACGCCCAAGAGCGCCACGAGCAGCAGCACGATGGCGATGATCAGAATGACGTCCACGGTCTTTCTCCCGTTACAGGTGAGTCCAGCGGTACTGCACCCTTCCGCGCCGTGGAAGTAGCACCTCCCGTGCCAATTCGCCAAGCTGTTCCACGGTGCGGACTTTCACGCGGCGTTCCGGGATTGCCGCGCGCGCGGCGCGGCTGGTATCTTCTCCGGCCATGCCCACCACGCGACTGGCCCAGGTGCCCCCGGGATCGCAGGACCTCCTCGCCGCCGACGTGCGCCGCCGCCGGCGGGTGCAGCGCGTCTGGTTCGAGCTGGCGGAGGCGAGCGGGTACAGCGAGGTCATCCCCCCCACCTTCGAGTACGAGGAGGTGTTCACGCGGGCCGGGACCAAGCTGGCCAGCGAGCTCATCCGCTTCGTGGACCGCGACGGGCGGCTGGTGGCGCTGCGGGCGGACTTCACCAGCGCCATCGCGCGCATGGCGTCCACCCGCCTGCGCGACGTGGAGCCGCCGCTCCGCCTGTCCTATGCGGGAAAGGTGTACCGCCAGCGGCCCGACGGGGGCGGCCACGCGCGCGAGACCTTTCAGCTGGGCGCGGAGCTGCTGGGGAGCGCGGGGGCGGATGCGGACGTGGAGGTGCTGCGGCTGGTGATCGCCCTGCTGCGCGCGCTGCGCGTCGGCGACTTCCAGATCAACCTGGGCGACATCCGCTTCGTGCGGCCAATGCTGGCCGGGCTGGAGCCGGACGAGGCGGAGGCGCTGCGGGCCGCCATCGACCGCAAGGACCGCGCGGCGCTCGCCGAGGGCGCCCGGCGCTACGGCGCGCCGGCGGCGCTGGCGCGCGCGCTGGTGGAGCTGCCGGAGCTCATCGGCCGGGGCGAGGTGCTGCTGCGGGCGCGCTCGCTGGCTTCCGGCCCGGAGGCGGCGGCGGCGATCGAGCGGCTGCGCGCCATCGACGCGCTGCTGGCCGAAGACGAGCGGGCGCACGTGGTCTACGACCTGGGCGAGATCCGCGGACTGGGCTACTACACGGGGATCCAGTTCGAGGTGTTCGTGGGCGGCGCGGGGCGCGCGGTGGCGTTCGGCGGGCGCTACGACGACCTGCTGGCGCTCTACGGGCTGGAGCGGCCGGCGGTGGGCTTCGCGATGGAGACGGACGCGCTGGCCAAGCTGGTGGAGGAGGCGGGGTGAGCCGGCCGCTGCGCATCGCGCTTCCCAAGGGGCGGATGATGGACGAGGCGCTGGGGGTGTTCGAGCGCATCGGCTCCATCATCGACCCCACCGCGCCACCGCGCCGGCTGATCCTGCCCTCCTCGGACGGCCGCTTCGAGTTCCTTCCGGTGAAGAGCGGCGACGTGCCGGTCTACGTGGAGGCGGGGGTGGCGGACGCGGGGGTGGCGGGGAGCGACGTGGTGGACGAGCGCGACCCCGACGTGCTGCGGCCGCTGGACCTGGGGTTCGGCAGGTGCGCGCTGGCGGTGGCGGCGCCGGACGGCGCGCCGTATCCGCACCTGCCCGGCGAGCGCATGCCGCGCGTGGCGACCAAGTACGTGGAGAGCGCGCGGCGGTTCTTCGTGGGGCGGGGGATGCAGGTGGAGCTGATCCACATCTCCGGCTCGGTGGAGCTGGCGCCGCTGCTGGGGCTGGCGGACTGGATCGTGGACCTGGTGCAGACGGGGCGGACGCTCGCGGAGAACGGGCTGGTGGTGCTGGAGGAGATCGGCCGCTCCAGCGCGCGGCTGGTCGTGAACCGCGCCAGCCACAAGCTGCGCCTGGA
>DASTNU010000567.1:0-3270 GCA_035720605.1 Longimicrobium sp.
CCTGCCACCCGGGCGGGGAGCCCACGCGCCAGCGCCCTGCCTCGCCCCCGCGCCCGGCGGCGAGCCCTCCTGCACCCGGCCTGGTGATTCTCCCGGGTGCCCGTCCAGGCGGACAGGCTGGCCAGAAAGAAGCGGAGCGCAGCGTCCCGGGAGGAGCATCGGGCGCATCTCGCCATGGCGTAAAAGTGCTTCGCCGTGGACGGAGAGCCTCCGCGCAAGGGTGCGGTGACGCTCGGGACAGGCCTCAGCCTCCACGGGCGCCTCTTCCTTATAGTGGCGGAAAAGATCTAGGCGGATTGCCAGGCTACATGATAGTGGTCTGCTCCGGCAGCGGCAAGAAAAAAGTTTTTACTGTCGGTTTTAGATTGGCATCATGTGCAGCAACCACCGTCCCCGCAGGGCTTTGGGAAACGGATGTCTGGCCGCCGGCGATCGGCTGAAGGGGGTGGGGGACGCTCCGGGAGCCAGGCGCGCACAGCCCGCCCGGGTGGAGTCCCGGGCGGGCTGCGAATACCAGTTACCGAGGGGAGGCGCCGCGCAGGCCGCGGCGCTACCGCTCCGGCGCGACGGCGGGAAGGATGTAGCGGGGGATCAGGTCGGCCACCATCAGCCCGCCGGCCCGCTCGTTGTAGTTGCCGCCGTACACCGCGATCACCAGGTCCAGCTCCGGGACCACCATCACGAACTGGCCGCCGTTGCCGGACGCGTAGTACGCCCGCACCGTGCGGCCGGCGTGGGGGTAGTCGATCAGCCACCACAGGTAGCCGTACCGGGAACGCGAGCCCATGGAGTACCGGTCGGCGGTGGAGCGGCGGATCCAGTCCTCGCTCAGCACGCGCCGGCCCTGCCAGGTGCCGCCGTTCAGGTAAAGCTGCCCCAGCTTCATGAAGTCGCGGGGCCGGAATTTCCATCCGCCGCCCAGGTAGCCGTCGCCCAGCGGCGTGAGGGGGATGTGGTAGCTGCGGATTCCCAGGGGCTCCGCCACCAGCTCCTGCATCAGGTCCGGCAGCGACCGGCCGGTGGCGCGTGACAGGACTCCGCCGGCCAGGTGCGGGTTGATGGAGCAGTAGACCGCCTGCGCGCCCGGATCGCGGATCATGTCCAGGTCCAGGATCATCCCGTACCAGTCGGGATTCTCGTCCTGGTCGGTGATGAGGTTCTCGTTCCCCGGCCGCTCCTCGCCGTTGTCGTCGCAGTCCAGCCCGGACGACATGGTGAGCAGGTGGTCGACCGTCAGCGCGCGCTTGCGGGCATCCAGGTCCCGCGCCCCGGGGCGCATCACGCCGTAGACCGGGGTCTCGGGGCCGATCTCCATCCCCGCCTGCATCGCCGCGCCCACCAGGACGGTGAGGACGGTCTTGGAGGCGGAGCGGGTCTCGTGCGGCTTGTCGCCGTGCTCGCCGTAGAAGTACTCCTCCAGCACCAGCCTGCCGTGCCGGGCGACCAGCAGCCCGTGCACCTTCAGCGCGCCCAGCGAATCCACCGGCGCGCTGGCGAGCGTCTGGACGAAGGCCGTGATCCCCTCGCGGGAGATTCCGACGTCCTCCAGCGATCCCACCGGCCACCCGTCTCCGCGGTCTTCCGGCGGAGTGTACTGATACGCCGAGGTGGGGCGGCCGCGCGGGTAGAACCAGGTGACGGCATCCGGCGGCACGCGGCGAAAGTCGTACGAGCCGCCGCGCCCCGGGATGTAGAGGCTCATCTCGTCCTCGCGCAGCACGCCCTGGACGACCGGCTCGCCGCCCGCATTCAGCAGGCGGACGGTGGATGAATCCGCCTCGATGCGGGTGGCGCGGATGAAGCGCGCCAGGTTGCGCTCGGGGTTGCGGATGAGGACGCCCAGCGTGCCGTCCGCGCGGCGGTTCACGTCCAGGAAGAAGGTGAACTCTTCCGCGCGCGGGGCGGCGGTGCCCGCGAAGCAGCCCGCGCCGCAGCTCTCCAGGACGACGGGCGAAGCGGAGCGCCACCCTTCGGTGACCAGGGGTGGCTGGATCCAGTGGCCGATGACCTGACCGCGCCGCGCGTCCAGCCTGCCGATGAACGAGCCGGAGCCGTCCGGCAGATCGAACGAGACGGAATCGTTCGCCACCCGCACCGCCGCCGTTCGTCCGGCGATGGAAGCGCGCCATTCGCCCGCGGGACGGTCCAGCACCAGCCGCCCCGCCACGTCCGGCCCGAAGCGGGCCTTCGCGTACCACAGCCCCGCCAGGTCCGGCGCGGGCGAGGCCTGTCCGTAGCCGCCGGCCGCCATCGCGAGGATGGCAAACACGACGAGGCAGGCGGAAGGCAGGGATTTCATCGCAGCCTCCGTGACAGGGTGGGCTTCCCGCGGGAGCGAATGAAGAATTCGCCGCTGCAACTTCACCACGTCCGCCCGCGCGGACTCGGCGGCCGGGCGGCGTGCGGCATCTCGATCACCGGCGCGTCCGCACCGGGGAGATGATCTGGTTGGACCCGCAAGAAGCATCGACCGCCAGGCGCAAGGCCGCTTGCTCGCGTTCATGCCTCATGCGCATGGCACTCCCGCACTCCCGCACTCACGCACCCACGCACTCACGCACTCTCCTACGGCCGTTGCGGCGCGATGCGGATCGTCAGGTCGGCGCTGCGGATGACCATCTCGCCGGTGCGCGGGTCGGTGGTCACGTTGACGGGCGCGCCGCGCACCTCCACCTGCGCGCCGCCCACCGATCCCGAGTAGCGCAGCCGCTGGCCACCGGCCGCGGGAGGGGCGGGGGTGCGGCCGGCGTCGGGACGGCGGCGGGCGGTCATCACCGCGCTCTGCGCGCGGCCGCCGCGGGTGAAGGTCCACCGCACCTGCTGCCCCGGCTGAATGGCGCCGAACCGGCGCCACCCGTCCGGCGTGGTGATGGAGACGCCGTCCACGTGCGTCAGCCGGTCGCCGCGGCGCATTCCCGCGCGGTCGGCGGGGGTGCCGGGCTCCACCGTCATCACCGTGGGATGCTCGCGAAAGCGGAACGTCGGCGCGGCGTTGCCCGGCGCGTGGACGTCGCAGTGGTTGCATTCGATGCCGAACCCGAACCATCCGTCCGGCATGATCTCCGGCGGCGCGGGCGGCACCGGGGGCACGGGCGGCCGCGGCGGAACCGGAGGCACCGGCGGCACGTTGCGCTGGTTGCGCGGCGGCTGCGGCGGCGCGGGCGGATGGGGCGGCCGGCCGGGATGCGCGGGCCGGGCCGGCGGCGCCGGAGGCGTGGGCTGTCCCGGCCGCACGGCCTGCGGAGGCTGCGGCGGCTGGGGTGGCCTCGG
>DASTNU010000568.1:0-5709 GCA_035720605.1 Longimicrobium sp.
AGCCGCTCGGTGCGCACGGAGTAGCGCACCTCGCGGCCGCTGCGGCGCCCCTGCACCAGGCCGGCGCGGTCCAGCACGTTCAGGTGCTTGATGACGGCCGGCCGGCTGACGGGGAGCTGGGCCGCCACCGACGTGGCCGTCCCCTCACCGCGCGCGGCGAGCAGCGACAGCACCTGCCACCGCGTCGGATCCGCCATCGCGGCGAAGACGTGGGCGGCCTCCGCGGCGGCGGCTGCGGCCCGCGCGTCGATCTTCACGCGGCCAGCCCCGCCACGTAGGCCTGCAGCTCGGCCGTCTTGATCCGCCACCCCTCGACGTTCCCCTCCGCCTGCTTGATCCGCTCCTCCACCGGGATGGCGAGCGTGTGGAAGCCGCTTTCCACCACGCGCAGCCGCGTCCCGCCGTTCTCCTCGGTGAGGATGAACTCGACCAGGGTGGAGTTGTCGTCGCGCACCTCCGTTCCGCCGAGCAGCGCACCGCGATAGGAGAAGTACCGCGGCGGCTCCACGCGCTCCACGATCCCGTACCCGGTCCCCCAGTCGCGCCACGTGATGTTGATCGCGCCGCCGGGCCGCAGGTCGATCTCCGCCCCCGCGTCGCCGAACCAGCGCCCCACGTGCTCCGGCTGCGTGATCACCGCCCACACCCGCTCGATGGGCGCCGCGATCATCACCTCGCGCTCGATCTGCTCCGGTACCATCCACCCGCCTCCTGGAGAGAGTTACACGAACGTGTAACCCAAGGGTAACACATATAGGCCTGACGTGCAACCCTGCGGTTACACATGGGGCTGCGTTGCCGGATCGCGCGCGTGTCAGCGATACTTATCCAACAGCCCAGATCAACACCGCTGCCGATGATTGCGATCAAGCTGGAGATGCTGCGCGGCCCGGACTTTCACGGCCCCGACTACGACTACTTCGAGGCGCGGCACCGGTTCATGAACATGGGCGAGGACGTGTACCGGAAGCTGCACGACATCTGCCTGGTGAACCTGGAGGAGATCGACCGCGCCGTCGATCACTTCACCGTGCGCGAGATTCGCCGCAAGGACATCGGTACCGTGACCACGCTGCTGATGCGCATCCTTCGCCACAACCACATGCTGGACGAGGTGCGCCTGGTGCGGGTGGATGGCAGCACGCCCGCAGACGCAGAGGCCGCCCCGGGCTGACCCCGGCGCGGCCTCATGCTGCGGTGGACAGACACCATCCGACTTCGTGCTATTGAGCAACTTGACCCATAGTCCTGAGAAGTTGTTCGACTCTCGCGCTTGTGAACGCCCAGTTCCCTGGAATGGAGTCCGTGCTTCCTGCCGCCACACCGCGCCGAAACGAGTAATTCTCCCGGAGAATGGTGGCTCCTGTACCCGCCCGCGAAGCCTTCATGTATTCCACGATTTCCGGAACGGTAGCAAGATATGCTCGAGGTGCCTGGCAGAGCGACACACCCCAAAACTGCACGAAGCAGTACACAGTGTGCGGCTGGTGAGATGCAGCCCATGCATCTACCGCGTCGTGATAGGTCCGTCCTTTCTTGTAGCCTTGTACCAATCCCCAACTGCCGGATTGACTTCCCTTTACGGAAATCCTGAGAAACGAGGTGTCACGGGCAGCCAGGAGGTCGTATTCGGGTTGGTTGGCGCCATACTGCACAGAAACATCACACCCCGCCTGAGCGAAAAACCCAGCCGCAAACGCTTCCGCTGCCACCCCTACATGAAACGAGCTCATCTCAGGAACCGCGGCCATTGTCGTTTCTCCTCTTATCGCACGACGGGTGTCAGGGCTTTGGGCATCTGCTTCGATCTCACCGCGTCAGCAGCCCCGCATCCAGCACAAGCTGCGTGCCGGTGACGTAGCGGGCGCGGTCGCTGGCGAGGTAGAGGACCGCCTCCGCCACGTCTTCGGGCTCGATCCAGGGGACGGGGAGCAGGTTGCCGGCGCTGGCCTCGGCGATCTGCTCGGGCGTCTTCCCCTCCAGCCAGGCCAACCCGTCGTTCATCGGCGTGTTGACGCCGGTGGGGTGGATGGAGTTCACCCGCACCCCGTGCGGCGCCAGCTCGATCGCCCACGACTTGGTGAGCCCCGTGAGCCCCCACTTGCTGGCCGCGTAGTGGCTCAGCCGGTTCATCCCGCGCAGCCCGGCCACCGACGAGTTGTTGATGATCACGCCGCTCTTCTGCCGGATCATCACCGGGATCACCCGGCGCGCGACCAGCCAGGCACCCTTGAGGTTGATGTCGATCATGGCGTCCCACGCCTCTTCGGTGAGCTCGTGGGCCAGGCCGTATCCGCAGATCCCCGCGTTGTTGAACAGGATGTCGATGCGCCCGAAGCGCTCCACCGCCCCGTCCACCGCGCGGGTGATCGCCTCGTCGTCGCGCACGTCGCCGGCGAAGGTCAGGCACGCGGTCCCCGCCGCCTCGCACTCCGCGGCCAGCGCCTCCAGGTCCGCCGACGTCCCCATCCCGTAGCCGGGGTACGCCAGCGGCCGCGCCACGTCGTACGCCGCGATGGAGGCGCCCGCCTTCGCCAGCGCCAGCGCGCTCGCGCGACCCTGCCCGTGCGCCGCGCCCGTCACGAACGCCACCCGCCCCGAAAGCTCACCCATGCGCCCCGATCCCTTCCGCCGCTTCTGCCGGCTGCTTGCGGTAGGGCTGCAGGTAGTCGTCCAGCGGCACCTGCAGCGCGTTGTTCACCACGTTGGTGGCCACCATCAGCGCGCCGAACGCGACCAGCGCCACCATCTGCTCGTCCGAGAAGTACGCCGCCACGCGCTCGTAGACCTCGTCCGGCATCCGGTGCGGCGTCACCGCCAGCGCCCGGCCGAACGCGACCACGGCCGCCTCTCGCCCATCCATCCGCCGCTGGTCGGGATCCTCGCCGCTGTCGACGAGGATGCGGCGAAAGAAGGTGGAGCAGATCAGGCAGTCCGTCTCGGAGCTGACGGCGTGGGCGAAGAGGGTCGTGAGCCGCTCGCCCAGGAAGGGCTGCACCGTGTCGCGCAGCGGGTACCAGGTCATCAGCGCGTCGAACGCCGGCACCGAGCGCAGCAGCGTGCGCTTCATGTTGGTGATGCGGCCGATACGCAGGTGGGCGTCGTGCGCGGCGGCCTGCTCCGGCGACATCTCTTCGTTCTGCATCGGCGCGATTCGGGGCATGCGCGGCTCGCCGGGGGAGGGATGGATGCGGTCCAGATGGGAAGATATCCAGAGTTCGTGGCGCGCAGCAATCGTCCGAAAAACAATTCCGGCCATCCACCAGATCCTTCGGCCGGCGCACGGGCAGTGGCGGAACCCGCGTGGTTGCCGCGGCGCCTTCCTCAGAATGACACCGTTTGCCGGATTGGTATCGCAAAAGATCAACGGAGCAACGGATCTACATCCTCCGTTGCTCCGTGTGTGACTTACCCGGCCGCGCTGAGAGCCAGCTCGGCGTCGGCGGATTCGGCCGCGTCCTCCTCCGTGTCGCCACGCGGCCAGAGGCCGTAGAAGACGGTGGGGTGCGCGGGCCCGCCGGGGTCCTCGTCGGCGTCCATCGTCAGTTCAGGCCCTCGATGTCGCGGGCGGCGCGCTCCAGGATCTCGCGGGCGCGCTGCATCCACTGCTCGTCGCCCTGGCGGCGCATGGCGGCGCGGAAGGTGGCGCGCCCCAGGTTGCCGAACGCCGGCCCCAGCACGTGCATCATCGGCCCGAAGATCATCGACCCGAAGTCGTCCACCCGGCCGAAGATGTCGTCGACCACGGTCTGGTTCTCCTCCAGGTACTTCCGCCCCTCGTCGGTGATCTCGTACACCTTGCGGTTGCCTTCCTCGGCGCGGGCGGTGGCGTAGCCCAGGTCCTCCAGCAGTGAGAGGGTGGGATACACCGTCCCCGGGCTGGGCGAGTACGCGCCGCCGATGCGGTCTTCCAGCTCGCGGATGATCTCGTAGCCGTGCCGCGGCTTTTCTGCGAGCAGGCTCAGCACGACGAACTTCAGGTCGCCGTGGCCGAACATCCGCCCCCGCCCCGGGCCGCCGCCCGGCCAGCCGGCGCCCGGCCCTCCCGGCGCCCCGAATCCCCAGCCGAACCCCCACGGGCCTCCGCGCCCGCCGCGCGGCCCGCAATCCCACCGCCCCCCGCAGTGATGCCTGCCGAACATCGTTCCCTCCGTTGTCGAGAAGTGCTTACCATCCGACCTATCGCAAGATATAACTCACGATATATCGTGAGTCAAGATATATCTTGAGATACATCTCGACTTCCAGGAGCACGCGTCTGTCATCCCTGAGGATACTGCTAAACCTCGCGCGGGCGATTGTCTTCCTTTCTGAGAGGGTGATGAGAACCCTCTCCCGGGCGTTGTCTTCCTGAGGGAGGCGCCGCGCATGACCTTCAACATCCACAACCCCCTGGCGCCGACCGAAGGATCTTGCCGGCAGAACCGTGGGGCTGGATTCCTGCCGTCCGAGCCTGCTCCTCGGTGGCCCGAGAGAAGATCCTTCGGTCGCGCGCAAGCGGTTGCGTTACTTCAGGTTACTCGTGTGCGCTCCCTCAGGAAGACAACCGCTGCTTAGCAGACTTTGGGCTTAGCAACACCCTCTCATGCAGGATGATGACTCCCGCTCAGGCTGAGGCCGGGAGCAAAAAAGCGCCGGCGGACGAAGCTCGTCCACCGGCGCGCATCCCGTCTCTCGTGATGCTCAGCCCGTCGTCTGCGGCCAGCCGCGGTGCAGGTAGCCGATCAGCGGCCCGTCCGGCGTGGAGAAGAGCTCGATCCGGTGCCGCAGCCCGCCTTCCGCCAGCGCCGCGGAAAGCTCGGCGAGCAATCCGAGCGCGGCGTCCCGGTCCACGCCGTCGATCGTGCCGGAGAACACCCTGGTGCTCCCCTGCCCCGCGTCCATGTGCAGCGAGACGGGGCCCGCCGCATCGGAGCGGAGCACGTACGATCCGTCGTATCCCGACTGCCACAGCCGAACCGGCCAGGAACACCGCCGCAGCGCCCCTTCCAGGTGCCCCAGCCCCTCCGGGGCGACCACCTCGCCGCAGAACCACAGCTCGTCCATCTCAAACTCTCGCGCTGATGCCCTCCCGCACTTCCCTCACTCCAGCACGATCAGCGTCGCCCCCTTGTCCACCGTCTGCCCGGCCTGGACGGAGATGCTCGCGACGACGCCGTCGGCGGGCGCCTTCAGCTCGTTCTCCATCTTCATCGCCTCCACCACGACCACGCCCTGTCCCGCGCGCACCGTCTGCCCCACCTCTACCTCCACCCGCAGCACCAGACCGGGCATCGGCGCGATGATGGTCTTGTCCGCCGTGTCGGCGCCGGCCCCGGTCATCTCGCGGATGGCGCGCGTGCGCTCGTCCACCGCGTCCGCCGCGAACCGCTCGGCGCCGATGGCGATGTTCCACCGCCCGCGGCGGTCGCCGGGCGCGGCGGTGAGCGTGTAGGAGCGGCCGTCCACCAGCAGGTGCCGCGTCTGCGTGCCCGGCAGGTGCGACAGGTGCGCCTCCACCGGCGTGCCGTCGATCACGGGCTCGGCGCCGGTGAGGTCCACCTCCACCTCACGCCCGGCGATGGTGACGAAGTAGCGCATGCGAACACTGGAACGGCGTTGGAGTCACGGAGGGCGGGCAAGGTGCCGCGAACCGCGCCGCGCCGCAACCCCGGAAGGTCGCGGCTGGCGGGAAAAGGCGCTTCCATCCAGCGTCACCCGCCGAGCCCC
>DASTNU010000569.1:0-3376 GCA_035720605.1 Longimicrobium sp.
CGCGGCATCGCCTCGCGGATCATGGATGCCTGCGTCGGCGCGGCGAAGGCGGCCGGCTTCCGCTCCCTGGAGCTCGCCGCCACCCTCCCCGGCGAGCCCCTCTACCGCGCCTTCGGCTTCCACCCCGTCGAGCAGATCGACTCCACCCTCCCCGACGGCGTGGAAGTCCGCTTCATCCGCATGGCCCGCCCGATCGACTAACGTGTTTGCGGTTGTTTTCCTGAGGAAGGCGCCGCAGTGAGCCTGCGAGTACGAAGGACCCTGGGCGCCGACCGAAGGATCTTGCCGGCCACACCGAGGGGCTGATTCCGGGCTCGAAAGCTTGCCCCGCGGCAAGGCGAGAAGATCCTTCGGTCGGCGCTCCGGATTTCTCGGAGGGACAGGTTCCGCGCGGCGCCTCCCTCAGGAAATCAAATTCGATGTGTATGGATGTAAGATGTTGAGGTGAATGAAATTACATGCATCCACATCAACTCGTTTCTGCAAACCTTCGTCTTCACGCAACCCGCAGCTCTCGCGGCTAGTCCGGCGCCTGGATGACGGCGGGGGCGGTGAGCGCATCCGCCGGCGCGGGGATGGCGGGATCGGCGGGGGCGATGAACTCGCTGCGGTAGATCTTGATCAGCTCGAAGAAGTAGGCGATGGCCAGCGGGCCCAGCAGTACCCCCAGCAGCCCGAAGTACTTGAGCCCCGCGAACGCGCCCACCAGCGTCACCATCGGGTGGATGTCCGACACCTTCTTGTAGACGATCAGCCGCACCACGTTGTCCGCGTTGGCCGCGATCACGCCGATGACGGCCAGGGTGAGCGCGGCACCCCACCGCTCCCCCATCGCCAGCACCACCACGCCGGGGAACCAGACGAGCGAGCTCCCCAGCATCGGCAGCACCGAGACGATGCCGGTGATCACCGCCCAGAACGCGGGGCTGGGCAGCCCCAGCATCCAGAACCCGAAGCCCACCAGCGACCCCTGGATGAGCCCCGTGAACAGCGCTCCGAGAAGCGTCGCCTGCGTGACGCGGTGGAAGCGCTCGCGCAGCACCTCCGCGCCCGTGTCGGAGAAGGGGAGGAACTCGCGTACGGCGCGCCACACCTCCGCCGGGTACAGCAGCAGGTAGTACAGCCCGAAGAAGGCGATCACCAGGCTGAGCGTTCCCCGGGCCGCGCTGCCGAAGAAGGCGAAGGCCTGCTGCGACAGCCACCCCACCGCCGTTCCCGCCGCGGACGCCAGCTGCCCCCCCACGTCCACGCCCCCCACCTGCAGCGTCGAGATGCGGCCGGCGTTCGCCCGCAGCGCCTCCGCCGCGCCCGGCGCCTCCTTCACCACCACCCCCGCCACGACGGCCAGCGGCATCAGCACCAGCACCAGCGCCACGGTCAGCACCAGGATGGCGGAAAGCCGCGGCGGAATGCGGCGCGCCAGCCGGCGGTGGACGGGGGCGCAGATGACGGCCAGCACCACCGCGCCCAGCAGCCCCGTCGCGAACGGCGTGAGGGCGATGGCGATGGCGATGCCCAGCGCCGCCACCAGGGCAGCCGCGCGCTGCCTGCGGGTCTGTAGAAAAGCCATGGAGAGACGACGGGGTGAGGAGAAGGCGGGCGTTGCGAATGATAAACGCCTACGTCGGCCACCGCCACGCGGTTTCGGCGCGAAACCCTTAATGATCGGCTAACCTGTTGCGGGAACGGCTGATGCCTCGGCTGGGTATCGTCCTCCGATTCCACGCATTCCGACCTTCATCTCCTCCTTCGCGGCGGACCGACGTCGCCGCGAAGCCCCCATCTGCACGCCGATCGACCAGGCTCCGCCGCCCCCACGGGCACGGACGCCTTCCGGATACAGGAGCGAGGATCCGATGGTCTACGAGAACGCACGCCCCCTGGACCCGCGCCGCCTGGCGATGGTGCTCGCCGTGGTCGCCGCGGGCGCGGGGGCCGGCGTGGCGCAGAAGGACGGCGATCCGCACGCGCTCCATGCCGCGCAGGCGCTGGCGCCGCGCCCGGCGACGCTGGCCGCCGCCCGCGTGGCGCGCGCGGCGAAGGCGCCCGAGACCGAGGCCGCCCGCGAGGCGCGGCTGGCGCGGGAAAAGCTGGAGGCCGCGGAGCGCCTGGTGCTGGCCGAGGTGAGGCGCGGCGCCTTTCCCGGCGCGGCGCTGGCCGCGGGGCGGGGCGGGCAGCTGGAGCTGCTGAAGGGGATCGGCAACGCGGAGTGGGGGCGCTACGAGGTGGACCCGGAGCGCACCATCTACGACGTGGCCTCGCTCACCAAGGTGGTGGCCACCACCACGGCCGTCATGCTGCTGGTGGAGGACGGCAGGATCGACGTGGACGCCCCCGTCGGCCGCTACCTGCCGGAGTTCTCCGGCGGCGCGAAGGACCGCGTCCGCATCCGCCACCTGCTGACGCACACCTCGGGGCTTCCCGCGGGCGCGGGCGCGCCGGGAACGCCCGCGCAGGCGCTGCGTGCGCTCGTCCGCACCCCGCTGCGCGCCGCGCCGGGCGAGCGGATGGTGTACTCCGACGTGGGCTTCGTCGTCCTCTGGGCCGCCGCGGAGCGGGCCGCGGGCGAGCCGCTGGAGCAGCTGCTGGAGCGCCGCGTCTACCAGCCGCTGGGGATGATCCACACCGGCTTTCTTCCCGGCGGCGAGGTGTGCGACCGCTGCTCGCCCTCGTGGAAGCGGGCGGACGGCACGCCGGTGCGCGGCAGGGTGCACGATCCCATCGCGCGCAAGCTGGGCGGGGTGGCGGGGAACGCCGGCCTCTTCTCCACCGCGGCGGACCTGGCCCGTTTTGCCGCCATGCTGTCGAACGGCGGCGAGCTGGAGGGCGTGCGCGTCTTCCGCGAGGAGACCATCCGCCGGTTCACCGCCAAACAGCCGAACGCCGGCAACCGCGCGCTGGGGTGGGAGACGCCCAAGGCCAGCGGCGGATCGTCCGGGAGCGGGATGAGCCGCAACGCGTTCGGGCACACCGGGTTCACCGGCACGTCGCTCTGGGTGGACCCCCAGCAGCAGACGTGGACGGTGCTGCTGGCCAACCGCACCTTCGACCCGCAGGCCAGCAACCGCATCCAGGCCCTGCGCCGCGCCGTGAACGATCGCGTGGCGGAGGCCGCGGAGCTGGTGGACCTGGGCGGCGTGCTGGCGGAGTGACAGGGGATAGGGAATAGGGGACAGGGGATAGGAGACAGGGTACAGGTTGTGATACGGCGGGGATCGAGCCGTTTCAGCCGGCACCGCACTGCGTCCGCGGGGGCCCCTCCCCCCGGCCCCCTCCCCGCTCGTTCCTCGCGGAGAGGGGGAGAACTGGGGCCGTGCTCGAGCCATCCACCATGCCGAAACCGGGGGTGTACACCCTCTCCCGCGCCGTTTGCGGG
>DASTNU010000570.1:0-2915 GCA_035720605.1 Longimicrobium sp.
CGGCGGTGGACCGTCCAGCTTGCGGATGATCAGATCGCCGGCGACGAAAACGGGAGGCATCAAAAGGAGCGGGTCGAGGTCGCAAAAGAGTCGGGCAGGCCTTGATCAGACCTGCCCGACGTTTCGTTTGCCGCAGTGTGCCGCTACTTCTTCAGAACCGCCGCCGTGTCGTCGGCGATGATCTGCCGCTTGCGCAGTGCCGCCATCTGCCGCGCCCGCTCGAGCGTCGCCCGTCGCTCCGGCGTGTCCTCCGGCGGGCGGCTCATCTCTTCCAGCACCTCTTTCGAACCTTCGAACGAAAAGGGCGGAGTCCGGCGTGTGCTCATCTGCGCTTCGCTTGCAAAGGCGCCTTCGTGGCGAACGCGTAACGATCGTTCCGCGCCGGGGGCGCTGTCAAGACTTCACCCGTCCCCAATCCGTGCATGTTCGCCTCACGGCGCCGCCGTGCGCGCCTCGCGCTGCAGTCCGCTGCCGCGGGGGTAGTGCGGGGGGATGGAGACGGGGAGGCGGCCGGTGATGGGGATCTCGCCGGCCAGGGCGCGGGCGGCGGCGCGCTGGCTCACCTCCGCGCCGCCCCAGGCCAGCAGGTACGCCGGCGCGGAAGGGTAGGAGCCGATCACGTACGGGCTGCCGAACGACACCGCCACCACCGGCCTTCCGCTCGTCGCCAGCGACTCCACCAGCGCGGGGAACTGGCCGCGTGCACCCACCGTTCCCACGTGCTCGCGCGGCTGCACGTACGCCGACGCCAGCACCACGTCCGCCGAGTCCGCCTGCGCGGCCACCCGCGCGTACGCCTCCGCCGGCGTGCGGTCCTCCACGCGGGCGGAGGTCACGCGAAAGCCCAGCCGCGCCAGCTCGCGGTCGAAGGCGCGGCCGGCGGGCAGGTCGTACGGGTCCGCGTAGGTGAGGGAGAGCACGCGCGCCCCCCGCGGCAGCGGCACCAGCCCCCGCGCGTCGCGGGCGAGGGTCAGCGACCGCTCCGCCACCGCCTGCGCCACCTGCAGGTGCCGGCCGATCCCCACCCGCCACTCGACGGAATCGAGCGAGACCGTGCGGCGGCGGTGCAGTCCGGCGCGCGCCTTGGCGCCCAGCACCCGCCGCACCGCCTGGTCCAGCCGCGCCTCCGCGATCCGCCCCGAGCGCACGCCCTCCACCACCGCGTCCACCGCCTCGCGCGCGTCCAGCGGCTGCAGCAGCACGTCCACCCCCGCCTCCAGCGCCAGCAGCAGCGGCTCCGTGCGCCCGTAGCGGCGGGTGACCGCGCCCATGTCCCTCGCGTCGCTGAACACGATCCCGCGGAACCCCATCTCGTCGCGCAGCACGCGCGAGACGAAGTGGCGCGAGACCGAGGCGGGCGGCGCGTCGGGCCCCTCCACCCCCTGCACGGAGATGTGCGCCGCCATCATCCCGTCCACCCCCGCCTCCACCGCCGCGCGAAAGGGCACCAGCTCCACCGAGTCCAGCCGCGCCCGGTCCGCGCGGATGGCCGCGAAGCCGATGTGGGTGTCCGCCTCGGTGTCGCCGTGCCCGGGAAAGTGCTTGCCGGCGCCCATCAGCCCCGTCTCGTGCAGCCCGCGGATGAAGGCGGACGACAGCCGCGCCACCTCCCCCGGGTTCTCGCCGAAGGAACGGGTGTTGATGATGGGGTTCAGCGGGTTGGAGTTGACGTCCAGCACCGGCGCGAAGGTCATGTGCACCCCCACCGCCCGCGCCTCCGTGCCGATCACCCGCGCCACCTCGCGCGCCAGCGAGTCGGAGGCGATCGCCCCCAGCGCCATCACCGGCGGAAAGACGGTGCCGCCGCCCAGCGGCAGCAGGTGCGGCAGCGTCCAGCCGCCGCCCAGCCGCATCCCCGGCCCGTTCTCCATGTCGGTGGTGACCAGGAGCGGCACCTTCGCGCGGCGCTGGACGGCGTTCAGCTTGGCCGCGTAGCTGTGCGGCATGCCGATGGAGATCACGATCCCGCCGATCCCCTCGCGCTCCACCAGCTCCAGCAGCCGCTCCATCTGCGGCGACTCCTGCGCCACGTACTCGCCGCCGGTCCAGGGAAAGACGATCTGCCCCGCCTTCTCCCGCAGCGAGAGCGACGCAAGCGTCCGCTCCACCCACGCCCGCCCCTCCGTGTCCAGCGCCCCGCCGTAGTCCGCCTGGGCATGCGCGGCGGTGGGAGGTGCTGGATTGGCGCCCGGCGCGGGATCGACCGCGGCGGGCGTGCAGGCCGCCATGCAAGCGAAGATGAGCGCGAGCGGAGGGGGGGATCGGCGGATGGATGCCATGGATGCCAATATGCGGCGGCGGGCACGGGCGGCAACCTGCACCCGCGTCGCCAGCTTCGAGACAGAGCGGGTAAACCCGCCGCAACGACGGCGGAAAGCCCCGCAAACTGCGCGGGGCTTCAACTGCAATTCGGCGACTACTCCACCAACGAGCCCATCATGGACGGCACGGCGAACCTGGCGAACCTGCTGGCCGCGGTGGCGGACGGTTCCGTGCGGGAATGATCCCAGGCGCGGTTTTTCCGGAGGCCGTCGGGGCGGGTTCAGATCGGCGATTCAAACGGACGGGAGGACGACGTGTCGGAAGAGCGGATCCAGGCGCTGCGGAAGATGGCGGCCGAGTACCCGGACGATCCCCGCCCGCGGTTCGGGCTGGCGCTGGAGCTCGAGAAGGCGGGGCGGTGGGAGGAGGTGGTGCAGACGCTGCGCGACTACCTTTCCAGCGCCGACGACGAGGGCAACGCCTGGGGCCGCCTGGGCGCCGCGCTGCGCACCCTGGGCCGCGACGACGAGGCGCAGGAGGCGTACCGCATGGGCATCGCCGCCGCCACGCGCCACAACCACCCGACGATGGTCGGCGAGTTCGAGGACATCCTGGACGAGTGGTGATGGGGTGACGGGGTGACGGGGTGACGG
>DASTNU010000571.1:0-2808 GCA_035720605.1 Longimicrobium sp.
GATCCTCGCGATGCGCGCGCCGCTGGCCGGCTTCGAGGCGTGGGGCCCATTCGGGCAGGCGGGTGCGCGCGACCCCATCACTGTGGCCTACGACGAGGTGACCACTGGCGCGTAGCCGGTCCCATGGCTCCACCGTGGCGAGGTCGCCATGGCCTCCCACCATCCCGCACGGAGCTTCATCGATTGGAAGGACGTCGGCGACACGGGTGGTAAGCTGTTATCAGGCTTACCCGATGTCCTGATCCATCCACGTCGCCGGCGGCACCAGCAACAGGGGGCACGGCGTCGCGCGCGCGACGGCCGCCGACACACTGCCCAGACCCGATGACGCTTGGTCCGCGCGACGTGTTCCGACCACCAGCAGATCGGCGGAGTCCGAGGCAGCACCCCGCAGGATCTCCTCGGCCGGCGCGGAGCCGGAACCCAGCCGCTCGTCGATCTCCACGAAGGAAGCCCCCCGGGCACGCGCGCGAGCCCGCTGGACCTCCTCGCGCACCCGCCGCACGGTGTCCTCGCCGGGATTCGAGGTGACGTGCAGCGCGGTGAGCAGCACCTTTCCAACCCGCGGACGCAATGCCGACGCCCACGTCAGCGCGACCGACAGCACCCCGCTGGTCGCCTCCGACAGATCGATCGCGGCGATGACCCGCTCCAGCGGCAGGCGCAGCTCCGTGGCCGTGACGAGGCACGGACACGCGGCCGCACGAACGACGCTCGCCGCGGTGCTCCCCAGCTCCCCCGTCTGGCCGGCGCCGCGCCGGTGAGGTCCGAGGATCACCACGTCCGCATCGACGCGGGCGGCAAGGTCCACGATGGCCCCGGCTGGAGTGCCAGGGACGACATGGGCGCTCTCGACTCCAGGAGCATCCGTCGCGATCTCCCTGAACAGCTCCCTCAGCCTGGATTCGTCGCCGGGGACCGGCTGATCCGCCACAGTGCACCAGGTGGAGCCTGGCCTCGGTGAGCGTCGCCAGGCGGGCGGCGGTCCGGAGGGCGGATGGGGAAGGCTCATCCAGATCCGTGGCGACGAGTACCGATTTCAGCGTCAGTAGCCGCATTGGGCCTCCAACGGGGATGCTCCGGTGCCTTCAGGTAGGCGCGGGTTCCGGCAGATTTCGGACCCGTCCGTACGCGCACGAATGCAGGGCGGCAATGGCGCCTGCGGCGGATGCTTCGCGGCGGCGTGGAGATGCAGGGAGGCTGAACGGCAGGCGCAGCCGACACGACGTCGTGCAGGTCTGGAATACCTCGCACGCCGGGAGGCGTATCTGGGAGAGCGGATGGGGGTTACGCGGATTGCCGGCTGTGGAGGGCCTGGAGGAGCCGGTCTTTCATCGAGGCGGGCATCGGCTCGCGGGGGAGCGCACCGAGCCGGTGGATGGTCTGGCGGATTTCCTGGAGGTGACGGGTGCAGTTCGCGCATTCCGCGAGGTGCTGTTCTAAAGCCCCCTTCGCACCGGGCGGAAGCGCCTCGTCCAGGTACTCGGTAACGCGCTGCATCACGTCGTCACAGGCCAGCCGGGTGTCCATTGGCATGGTTCTCAAGGATTTACGAGGTACGGCGCCAGGGCGTCGCGGACCTTGACCCGCGCCCGGTGCAGCAGCACCCGCTGATTGGACTCTGAGATCCCCAGCATGTTACACACCTCGCCCGGGGTCCATCCTTCGACGTCCCGAAGGACGATCACTTCGCGTTGTTTCGGCGGCAGCGTCTCGATCGCCGCTTCGATGTGCTCCCGTAGCTCCTCCGACAGGAGCCAGTCCTCCGGATTCCTGGCCGTGGACGCAGAGCCGCAGAACCGCGGCTCCGCGTCCGGCGGGCAGCCGTGCAGGGGATCGGCGGGGTACGGGGTGCCGCCCACGTCGTCATCGGCGTGCCCCTGGCCCAGGCCGGACAGCGGGACGATCCGCGCCTCCCGGACGGCGGAGGTCTTCGCCCGGTTGATGAGGATGCGGAAGATCCACGTCTTCAGCGACGAGCGGCTGTCGAAGCGGTGTATCCCGCCCAGCACCGCCAGCCACGTCTCCTGCACCACCTCCTCCGCGCGCGCACGGCTCCCCACGTAGATCATCGCGGTCCGCAGCATCGCCGAGTACCAGCGGTCGAGCACCAGCTCGAACGCCGCCTCGTCGCGCTCCCGCAGCGCCTGCACGAGGAGTTGCTCCTCGCGGGCCGCCTGGAACGAGAGGTCCCCTGCACCCGCACGAGGCGCGGGTGCTTCATTGGAAACCTGCGCTGAAACCGGGCTCCGTGGAGCCATGACGCGTGTTTCCCTCCGGGCGCCTGGGCGCCGGATTGCGTGGATCCCGCCGTCTGCATGGGTGCCCTGGGTCCTACCCCGGGCGCGCCGGAAGGCTCCCCCCGCGCGGCTGTAACGGACCGGCTGCCCGCGGGACTGCATGGTAGTAGCAAGGGTGGACCTTGCTGCCGCCTCGCCCGGCCGCTGGCGCTTCGCGCGGACGCCGGTGCCGGGTTGATGGATACCCCGGCGCCGGCGCCTCGCGCAACCCACGCGCCGGCGTGTGGAGGCGGCGCGAACCGTTCTCGCAACGCTCCATGCGCTCGATCCTCGCCGTCTCGGACCTGACTCCCGCCTCGGATACGGCCCTGTCGGCTGCCGCCGGCCTCGCCGTCCGCACCGGTGCGGAGCTCCACGTCGTCCACTCCATGGAAGTGGTGGGGATGCCGCTGTGGGAAGCCCTCCAGGCGGACGTGGGCAGGCGCATCGAGGACGCGGAAAGCGCGCTCGCGGAGCAGGTCCGGCGCACCGTCCCGGGCGAATTGGCGCCGGCGAGCCGCGTGCTCGC
>DASTNU010000572.1:0-3516 GCA_035720605.1 Longimicrobium sp.
CGTCCCCGCGCTCTTCGGCGACGACGCCGAGATCGTGCGCTCGTACCGCGCGGACGAGCTGGTGGGCCTGGCGTACCGGCGGCCGTTCGGGTGGGTGCAGCCGGCCGGCTTTCCGGACGAGCAGGTGCGCAACGCCTGGCACGTGTACACGGCGGACTTCGTCAGCAGCGACGACGGCACGGGGATCGTGCACATCTCCCCCGCCTTCGGCGCCGACGACTACGCGCTGGGGCAGTCCATCGGCCTCCCGGTGCTGCGGCCGGTGGACGACCGCGGGGCGTTCCACGCGGAGCTGCCGCTGGTGGGCGGCAAGTTCGTCAAGGACGCGGACACGGACCTGCTGATCGACCTCAAGCAGCGCGGCCTGGTCTTCAGGTCGTCCCGCGAGGAGCACAGCTATCCGCACTGCTGGCGGTGCCAGAGCCCGCTGCTGTACATGGCGCGCGACTCGTGGTTCATCCGCACCACCGCCGTGCGCGAGCAGCTGCTGGCCAACAACGCGCAGGTCCGCTGGTTTCCGCCGGAGATGGGGAGCGGGCGCTTCGGCGAGTGGCTGGAGAACAACGTGGACTGGGCCATCAGCCGCACCCGCTACTGGGGCACGCCGCTCCCGGCCTGGGTGTGCGATGCGGATCCCTCGCACGTGGAGTTCATCGGCTCGTTCGCGGAGCTCAAGGCGAAGACGGGGCGCAGCGAGCTCCCCGATCCCCATCGCCCGTACGTGGACGAGCTGGAGTGGACGTGCGAGACGTGCGGCGGGACGATGCGGCGCACGCCGGAGGTGATCGACGTCTGGTTCGATTCCGGGTCGATGCCGTTCGCGCAGCACCACTACCCGTTCGAGAACCGGGAAAAGCAGGCGCGCGAGTTCCCCGCGGCGTTCATCTGCGAAGGGGTGGACCAGACGCGCGGGTGGTTCTACTCGCTGCTGGCCATCTCCACGCTGCTGGGACGGGGCCCCGCGTACAGGAACGTGGTCGTCAACGACCTGATCCTGGACGCGAAGGGGCTCAAGATGTCGAAGTCCAAGGGGAACACGGTGGACCCCTGGGAGATGACCGGCAAGTACGGTGCGGACGCGCTGCGCTGGTACCTGCTCTCGTCGTCGCACCCCTGGATGCCGAAGCGCTTCGACGTGGAGGGGGTCAAGGAGGTGCAGCGCAAGACCTTCGACACGCTGCGCCAGACGTACCGCTTCTTCGCGCTGTACGCCAACCTGGAGGGGTGGACGGCGGATGCGCACGCCCCCGCGCCGGCCGAGCGCTCGCTGCTGGACCGCTGGCTCCTCAGCCGGCTGGCGACGGTGACGGCGGAGGTGACGGAGGACCTGGAGGGCTACAACCTGACGCACGCCGTCCGCACGGTCTCGGACTTCGTGATCGACGACCTCTCCAACTGGTACGTGCGCCGCTCCCGCGACCGCTTCTGGGGCTCGGCGGACGCGGGGGACACGCGCGCCGCCTTCGCCACGCTGCAGCAGGCGCTGGTGACCACGTCGCGGCTGATGGCGCCCTTCGCGCCCTTCACCAGCGACTGGCTGCACCGCGCGCTCACCGGCGAAAGCGTGCACCTGGCGGATTTCCCGGCGGTCGATTCCGCCCCGGTGGACGAGCGGCTGGAGCGGGGGATGCAGGCGGTGCGCACCCTCTCCACCCTAGGCCGCGCGGCGCGCGACTCGGTGGGCATCCGCGTGCGGCAGCCGCTGGGGACGCTGTTCGCGGTGGTGCCGGACGGCTACGCGGTGGACGACGCGCTGCTCGCCATCCTGCGGGACGAGCTGAACGTGCACCGCGTGGAGTTCATGCACCGCGCCGAAGAGCTGGTGACGCTGAGCGCCAGGCCCAACTTCAAGGCGCTGGGCGCGGCGTTCGGCAAGCTGACGCCCAGGGTGGCGGACGCCATCCGCGCGCTGGACTCCGCGGCGCTCGCCGCCTTCCGCCGCGGCGAGCCGCTGGCCGTGCAGGCGGACGGACAGGCGGTGGCGGTGTCGGCGGAGCACCTGGACGTGGTGCAGACGGCGCGCGGCAGCTTCGCCACGGCGGACGAGGGCGGCTTTACCGTGGCGCTGGACCCCGCCATCACGCCGGAGCTGCGGCTGGAGGGGCTGGCGCGGGAGCTCGTCAACCGGGTGCAGAACCTGCGCAAGGAGACGGGGCTGGAGGTACAGGACCGCATTCGCCTGGGCATCTTTGGTGATGGCGAGATCCTGGACGTGTCGCGCGGATGGGGCGAGTTCGTGGCGCGCGAGACGCTGGCGACGGAGCTGGAGACGGGCTCGGTGACGGACTTCGAGGGATACGAGGCGTCGCGCGAGGTGGACCTGGACGGCGTGGCCGGCAGCATCGCGCTGGCTCGCGTGGCGCGGAAGGACTGAGGATGAGCGAAACGACGGCGGACTCGCGGCCGGTGGCCGCGCCGGCGCGCGGCGACGAGGCGCGCAAGAAGATGGCACTGTACCTGGGGCTCACCCTGGGGCTGATCGCCGTCGACCAGGTCACCAAGTTCATCGTGGAGCGTACGCTGCGGCTGTACGATCCCGTGCCGGTGATCGGCGACTTCTTTCGGCTGACGTACATCTTCAACCGCGGCGCGGCGTTCGGCATTCACCTGGGCGACTGGTCGCGCATCGCGTTCAGCATCCTGCCGGTGGCCGCCGCCGTCCTGCTGTACCTGATGTACCGGCAGACGCCGTGGCGCGACAAGACGCGCCTGGTCTCCATCGCGCTGGTGACGGGCGGGGCGCTGGGGAACCTGATCGACCGCGTGCGCTCGTCGCGCGGGGTGGTGGACTTCTTCGACTTCGGCATCGGCAGCGTGCGCTGGCCGGTGTTCAACGTGGCCGACATGGGCGTGACCATCGGCGCGCTGCTGCTGGCGGTGTCGCTCTGGCGCGAGGAGCAGAAGCTGGAGAAGGAAGAGGGCGTCGCGGAGTGACGCGTGTGTGCGTGAGTGCGCGAGTGCGTGAGTGCGTGAGTGCGTGAGTGCGTGAGTGCGTGAGTGCGTGCGAGAGGGGGCCGGCACCGCGTCCGGCGGTTGAAACCGCTGCTGGAGAGTCACGAAGTGCGCCTGCGCGCACTGGGCCGCGGCGTTCCACCGTGATCTCATCTCCCCTCTCCCGCGCAGTTTGCGGGAGAGGGGCCGGGGGTGAGGGGTCCGCGCGAAGCGCGACGCTGTTTGCCGTCGTCCGGGTCATCCATTCATCGGAGAGCCTCGCCTGTATCCATCCGCATGAGCTCTTCCGAATCCACTGAACGGCACGTCGAGCTGCTTGCCGGGGACGAGGCGGGGGAGCGGCTGGACACCTGGCTCGCCGCCCGCCTGGACCTGTCCCGCTCGCGCGCGGCGCAGCTCATCGAGGAAGGCCGCGTCACCCTGAACGGCGCGGTGCCGAAGAAGCGCGACCGCCCCGCCCCCGGCGACCGCGTCGAAGTCCGCATCCCCCCGCCGGAGCCGTCGCCGCTCGCCCCCGAAGCCATCCCCCTCGCCATCGTCCACCAGGACGAAGACCTGCTGGTG
>DASTNU010000573.1:0-2718 GCA_035720605.1 Longimicrobium sp.
GGACCTGACGCACTACGACATCTTCATGTCCCCCGCGCTCCCCGCCGCCGTGCTCCCCTTCCTGAACGGCCAGAGCGGCGCGCAGAGCTGGGCCCAGCAGGTCAACGAGCAGAACTGACGTCGGCCTGCACGGCAGGAGACGAAGCGGCCGGGGCGCTCATCCGCTCCGGTCGTTTTTCGTGCCGGCCGGCGCGGTACTTGTGACCGGGCGGCAAGCGCCCTATTTAGGGGAGCACGCTGTTCGTGGGCCACCTCTCGTCCTTAATTTTTATGTCTTCGCAGGTGCTTACGGCACTGATCGGCTTGATGGGACTCATCATCGGGGCGATTCCCACGTACCTGTTCATGCGGCAGCGGGAACGTGCCGCCCTGGAGAAAACCTACGCCGAGACCCGCAAGATAAACGCGGAGGAACGGCAGATCCTTGCGGCGCTGGAAAAGGCCGCGGCGGCCCCGGCGCGCAAAGTGAAGCTCCTGTTCATTGCTTCCAATCCCATGGACCGGCCGGAGCTTCGGCTGGCGGAAGAGATTCGCGGAATCGCGCAGGCGGTCCGTTCGTCCAGGTTCCGGGAGAGCTTCGAGCTGCAGCAGCTGTGGGGGGTTCACTGGACGGATCTGCGAACGCACCTCCTGCACGATTGCCCGGACATCCTGCACTTTTCAGGGCATGGCGAAAACGAGAAGGGTCTGGTGTTCGAGGATGATCAGGGCAACGCGGAGGTAATCTCCCCCGAACAGATCACGGCGCTCGTCTCGCACTTCTCCAGCTCTGTCCGCCTCGTGGTGATCAACACGCAGCTCCCGGAAAAACTCGCTGCCGACCTGGCGAAGGCGGTCGATCACGTGGTGGGTGCGTCGGTGCCGCTCGCGGATGCGGTCGCGATTCGATTCTCCGGCCTGTTCTACGAAGCGCTTGCGAACGGAAACTCGACGCGGAATGCTTTCGACTTCGCTGCGGCCAATCTTGATTCCGTAGACGGGAGCAAGCCCTACCGCATATTCGTGGAGAAGGATGCGCCGGAGCCGCACCTGCTTCCGCAGCCCGCCCGCGAACTGCCCAGCCGTCTCTGATCGACCGGCTTCCTCGCTGCCTGCTCCGCATCGTCATCGAGCTTGGGCCGCGGCGCAGCCACCCGCCACCACCTGAATCGTTCGCCTCGCCGCTCCTCTGCCGACGTCATGCCCCCAGAAACCATCACCATCACGCGCGCAGGGCTGGCGGACGACGCCAGCCGGGCGCTGATCACGGCGCTGAACGCGGAGCTCAGCGCCACGTACTCCGAGCCGGGGGCCAACCACTTCGGGCTGGAGCCGGAGGAGGTGGCGGAGGGGCGCGGCGCGTTCCTGGTCGTCCGCCTGGACGGGACGCCCGTCGGATGCGGCGCCGTGCGCCTGCTGGACGCGGAGACGGGGGAGCTCAAGCGGATGTACGTGGCGCCCGCCGCGCGTGGGACGGGGCTGGGGCGGCGCCTGGTGGCCGCGCTGGAGGCGGAGGCGCGGGCGCTCGGCGCGCGGCGGCTGGTGCTGGAAACCGGCACCCGGCAGCACGCCGCCCTGGCGTTGTATCGCGCCACCGGCTTCGTCGCCATCCCCCTGTACGGCGAATACCAGCGTTCCGCGCAGACCAGCGTCTGCCTGGGCAAGGAGCTGGCTGCGGAGGAGGCGCGAACCGTCGCATGAGCCGATTCAGCCCGGACTTCTTCGATTCCGTCTACCGGGATACGCCGCCGTGGGACATCGGCGCCGCGCAGCCGGACATCCTGGCACTGGTGGACGAGCATCCGCCGAAGGGCACGGTCCTGGACGTGGGCTGCGGCTCCGGCGACCTGGCCATCGCGCTGGCCCTGCGCGGCCTGGAGGTGCTGGGGATCGACGTGGTGGAGGCGGCGGCCGCACAGGCGCGGGAGAAGGCGGACGCGCTCTCTCCCGACGTCGCGGGGCGGCTGGACTTCCAGGTCGCGGATGCGCTGCGGCCCACGCTCCTGGGGCGGCGGTTCGGCGCCGTGGTGGATTCGGGATTCCTCCACGTGCTGGAGGCGGAGCAGCGGGACCGCTTCGTGGACGAGCTCGGCGCCACGGTGGAGCCCGGCGGCCGCTACTACCTGCTCGCCTTCGCGGTGGAGTTCGACGTGCCGAACTCCCCGCTGAAGGTCACGCAGGACGAGCTGCGGACGCGGTTCACCGCCGACGGCGGCTGGCGCATCGTGGTGATGCGGCCGGCGCAGTTCCTCAGCCGGTTCGCGCCCGTGCCGTCGATCGCCGCCTGCATCGAGCGGCTGGACGTGGGGGATGGCTGACGGTCGCGCGGCGCGGAGTACGCGGAGGTCGCTCATCATGCCTGAACGCAGGCAGAAGGATCCGTCCGAGATCGTGGTCTTCTGGACCGTGCGGGACTCCGCGTGCTCGGAGTGCGGGCGCGAGATGTGGAAGGGCGAGTTCCTGCGGATGGAAGACGGAAAGCCGCTCTGCCTCTCCTGCGCGGACCTGGATCACCTCGCCTTTCTGCCCAGCGGCGACGCGGCGCTCACCCGCCGCGCGAGCAAGCACTCGCGCCTGCGGGCGGTGGTGGTGCGCTTCAGCCGGGCACGCGAACGCTACGAGCGGCAGGGCGTGCTGGTGGAGCAGGACGCGCTGGAGCAGGCCGAGCGGGAGTGCCTGGACGACGCCGAGAGCAGGCGCCGCGCCCGGGAGCGTGCCGCCGTGCGCCGCACCGCCGCG
>DASTNU010000574.1:0-3558 GCA_035720605.1 Longimicrobium sp.
CTGGCGCTACCTGATGATCGACGAATACCAGGACACCAACGGCGCCCAGCTGGAGCTGGCGCGCCTGCTGGCCGGGCCGCTGAAGAACCTGTGCGTGGTGGGCGACGACGACCAGTCCATCTACGCCTGGCGGGGCGCGGACGCCACCAACATCCTGGACTTCGAGCGCCACTACCCCGGCGCCCGCGTGGTCGTCATGGAGGAGAACTACCGCTCCACGCAGCGCATCCTGGACGCGGCCAACGGGGTGATCGTCCACAACACGGCGCGCAAGCCCAAGCGCCTGCGCACCGGCAACGGCCCGGGCCCCAAGATCGACCTGTGGACCTTCGGCGAGGGGGGCGGCAGCCGGGCGGCGGACGAGATGGAGGCGGAGATGATCGCCAGCGAGATCGGCGTGCGCCGCTTTCGCGAGCAGCTGGGGTGGGGCGACTTCGCCGTCCTGTACCGCACCAACCTGCAGGCGAAGCCGATCGAGGAGGCGCTGCGGGCGGCCAACATCCCCTACCGCGTCGTGGGCGGGCAGTCGTTCTTCGACCGCAAGGAGGTGGCGGACCTGGTGGCCTACCTGCGCGTGGCCGTCAATCCCAGGGACGAGGTGGCGCTGCGGCGCATCGTCAACTACCCCGTGCGGGGGATCGGGCGCACGACGCTGCTCAGGCTGGTGGAGGCCGCGCGCGCCGTCCCCCAGCCGCTGTACGAGACGCTGAAGCAGGTGGACTCGGTCGACGGGATCAACCGCGCGCAGGGCGAGGCGGTGCGCGCGTTCGTGGAGATGATGGAGGAGGCGCGGATGGAGCTGCAGTCCACGCAGGCCGCCATCGACCACGGGATCACGACGGAGCGCACCCTCGCCGGCTTTGCCCGCGAGCTGGTGAAGCGGCTGCGGCTGGAAGAGGCGGTGCGGGCGGACAACGCGAAGAGCGAGCGGGCGGCGGAAGTGCGCATCGAGATCCTCCGCGACTTCGTCGCCTCGCTGGAGCGGTACGAGCAGCGCACCTGGGCCGACCGTCCGCCGCCGGACGAGGAGGAGGACTGGGACCCGCCCTCCATGCGGGCGTTCCTGGAGCGCGTCAGCCTGACGGACGAGGACGACCGCAAGGAGAAGGAGGACGAGAACCCGCAGCTGGTGACGCTGATGACCCTGCACATCGCCAAGGGGCTGGAGTTCTCGCACGTCTTCATCGTGGGGCTGGAGGAGGACGTCCTTCCCCACTCGCGCAGCGTGAAGGCGGCGGACGCGGCGCAGACGGAGGCCGAGGAGGCGTGGGAGCAGTTCGAATCCAACGGCTCCGGCGACCCGATCGCGGAGGAGCGGCGGCTGTTCTACGTGGGCATCACCCGCGCGCGCCACCGGCTCACCCTCAGCGGCTGCGCCACCCGCCGCCAGCGCGGCGAACCGGTGCCGCGCCAGCCGTCGCGGTTCATCAAGGAGATCCCGCCGGAGCTGCTGGAGCAGCGCAACGCCGGCGCGGGCGTCACCTCGCTGACGCAGGAGGAGAGCAAGGAGCTCAAGTCCAACTTCTTCGCCAGCATGAAGGCCATGCTGGGCAACGGATAAAGGGTTGCACGCGGAGGACGCGGAGCCGCGGCGGGATGTTTCCTCCGCGGCTCCGGGTTTTTGCCCTGGGGGTCGCAGGTGAAATGCGCGGCGCCTCTCTCACAGTGTTGCTCAACCCCGGGAGACTGCGAAACAGCGTTGTCTTCCTGAGGGAGCGCACACGGGTAACCCGGAGTAATGCAACCGCTTGCGCGCTACCGAAGGATCTTCTCTCCGTCATCGAGGGGCAGGCTCGGCAGCAGAGATTCAGCCCCCACGGTTCTGCCGGCAAGATCCTTCGGTCGGCGCCAAAGTACCGTGCCTCCTGAAATCACACGCGGCGCCTCCCTCAGGAAGACAAATCGCCGGCGCGAGGTTTAGCAACACCCTCTCAGGAAGACGACGCTAGAGATGAGGCCGCTGACGCGCCAAGCGGGAGAAGTCATTGTGCGCGGCTGATATACGCCAATAGTGGAAAAAGTGGATATTCGTCGGTGGTCCACATTTTCCACGATCAGCATCTTTTCGGGCGTGGATGAGAGACCGCCTCGTCCTCCCGATGCAAATCCATCTGAATGGGTCAGATGTTCCCGCGCTAAATATTTGTAGATTCGCAATTTGAACGGAGTGACGGAGGTGCGTTCCGGAAGGATTTCAACGAGATTGGACGGGAAAGGTTAGTTGTCCCTCCACCTCCCGACCGGAGCCCTCCCATGCCACGCTCCAAGCTCTACCCCGCCCTCGGGGCGGCCGCGCTCGCCGGGCTCTCCGCCTGCGCCGACCTCGCCAACCTCCCCACCGCCGCCACGCCGTACGGCGCACCCCGGACCACGGTTTCCACCTACGCCGGACAGATCGTCATCAACGAGGTGATGGCGGACCCCGACGCGGTGACGGACGCCAACGGCGAGTGGCTGGAGGTGCACAACACCGGCGCCGCGGCGGTGAACCTGCAGGGGTGGACGCTGGCCTCCAACAACGACACGCCGCAGACCATCGGCAGTTCCGTCTCGGTGCCCGCGGGCGGGTACGTGGTGCTGGCGCGCAACGGCACCTACGGCACCAACGGCGGGGTGGACGAGAACTACGTCTACGCCATCATCAACCTGGCCAACTCGTCGGACTGGGTGGCGCTGCGCGACGGCGGGGGCGCCAGCGTGGACTCCGTCACCTGGGGGAGCGCCATGCCGGTGGGCGCCACGCGCGGCGTGAGCAACCCCGCGACCGACAACCTGGATGCCAAGGGGAGCAACTGGCACACGGCCACCAGCACCTACGGCTCTGGGGACGAGGGGACGCCGGGCGCGCGCAACGACGGCAAGCTGGGCGCGCTGGTGGTGCGCATCATCGACGCGGGGCAGGCGGACGCCATCTTCATCGAGAACGGCGACACGCGCATCATCCTGGACGCGGGCCAGGGGCTCAGCCGCATGGCGGACCTGATCGACGAGTTCGACATGGCGAGCGGCACCATCGACATGATGTTCATGTCGCACGCCCACTACGACCACCACGGAGGACTGCGCGAGTTCTTCAAGTCCGTGCACGCCATCGACATCCCCATCTTCTTCGAGAACAAGGACGCGCAGGTGAGCAGCACCCTGCAGGAGCTGCGCGACTCCATCAACGCGCGCGCCGGCCGCAGCGAGCTGGACTACCGCGACACCGACGACCCCTGCGGCACGGGCGCATCCATCTGCACCTTCACGCTGGACGGCGGCGCGAAGCTGCACGTGATGAAGCCCAAGCCCACGGGCGACCCCAACGACCGCTCGGTGCCCATGAAGCTGGTGGGGCCGGACAGCGCCAGCTTCACCATGTGGTTCTCGGGCGACGCGGAGCACGGCGCGCTGGCGCACTTCGACTCCATCGGGTACGACGTGTCGCCGGGGATGAACGTGAACGTGGTGAAGGGGAACCACCACGGCAGCTGCAACGGCATCACCAGCCGCTTCCTGGACCTCACCAGCCCCGACTGGATCACCTTCGGGGTGAGCGCCACCAACGGCTACCACCAC
>DASTNU010000575.1:0-3913 GCA_035720605.1 Longimicrobium sp.
GGGTTCGTCGAGGAGCACCCGCCCACGGCGCCTGTAACCGGCGAGCCACGGGCCACCGCCGTGGCGGTGGCCGCCTCCGGAAATACGCCGGTGGACCCGGGGTCGCTGGTCGGACCAGGGGGCAGCGATGCTTACGCGATCAACGCCTCGGGCCACGTGGTGGGCGAGACCCAATCTTTGCACGTGTAGGACCCTTGGTGCCGGCCGACGAATCTGCTCACCCGTTCTGGTGACTCGGTCATCAACGGGCGCTTTTCCGGGCATGGCCGGGCCGTGGCACGGACGCCGCTCGCGCGGCGGAACTTCGGGGGGCTGACCCTCGCGTCCTGTGGGCCAGATTCTTCGGCCGCCGCCGTGAATAGTGCCAGGGCAATGCCTGTCGCGGCGGCTCCCCCCAGGAAGACAGGGCGCGCAGCCGGCGGCCGCGGGAGCCGGATTCCTGTCCGGCTCGCATTTCGGCCCGGCCCGCCGGAGATCTCCCATGTCCGGATGGGGCCTTCGGCGGACATCGACGCCAGCCGGCGGTACGCCGCTCCCACTACGCCTGACCCGTGTTTCCTGACGCACTTTTCCGACGCTCTCCTACGCCGGGAGGTGTGGAGCGGCCGCATGGTTCACACCGCGGCCTCCCGCTCCGGCCGACCCTTTGTCGCGGCGGCCGCTCAGGCGGAGATGTTCGCCGGGGTCGGTGCCGAAGCGGCGAGCGGCTGCCGGGCGCCGGGAGCGGCGATCCGCGCGGTCACTGTTCCGAAACAGGAGGTAGAGATGGGCACCCGACGGATGGCTTGGCACCCGGTGCCGCCGCTGCTGGCGCTCGCGCTGGCGGCGGGCTGCCGCGACGCACCGACTGCGGCAATCCTTTCCGAGCCCTCCTCCGCCGCCCTTTCACCGGCGGCACCGGCATATACGGGGATCGACCTTGGCACGCTCGGGGGATTCGGCAGCTGGGCCTGGGCGGTCAATGTCCACGGCGAGGTGGTGGGCACCGGCGCCCTCGCCGACTGGGGGAGGAACGCGTTTCGCTGGACGGCCCAGGGGGGGATGGAGGACCTGGGCACCCTGGGCGGAGTTCCGGGAGAGGACGTGGACGTTGCGGCCATCAACGATGCGGGTACGATCGTGGGCGCCAGCAGTGCCCCCGGCGGTGACTACCGGCGCGCCTTCAGCCTGACCCGCTCCGGCGAATGGCGAGACCTGGGCGTCCTTCCCGGCCAGCAGGCCTCCCACGCATGGGGCATCAACAACAAGGGGGAGATCATAGGGACTACGGTCCCGGATTCCCGCGCATTCATCTACCGTCCGGGGACCGGGATGGCGCCCCTCCAGTCGCCCGATCCGGCGCGGACCATCAACATGGTCCTCGACATCAACGACTCCTCGCAGATCGTCGGCCGCTTCTGGGGGGCCCCGCACGGAGCCTTCATCATGAAGTACCCCGGTGAGATGCAGATCATCTCCCTCGACTCGCTCCCCTATGATGACGGAGCGACCCCGGTGGCCATCAACAACGCCGGCCAGGTGGTCGGCTACTGGGGTTCCTACCGCAGGGCATTCGTGTGGAGCGCCGCGGAGGGAATGCGGTTTCTGCCAACCCCCGGCGTGTCGGACGGCGGCGCGTTCGACATCGACGAAGAGGGCCGTATCGCCGGCACGGTCATCGATCACCAGGCCAGGATCCAGGCCGCCGTGTGGACTCCGGACGGGGCCGGCGGGTACACCCTGACGGTCCTTGGCCCCGGCGAGGCGCAAGGCATCAGCGCAGGCGAGGTGGTCGGTGAAAGCGGGGGGCGCGCCACACTCTGGAGCCTCGTCCTCACGCCGCAGCCGCCGCCGGCGGCGCCGACCGATCTCGCGCTCAGCGCCGTCTCATACTGCAGAATGGATCTATCCTGGACCGACGCGAGCACCAACGAAAGCTCGTTCCGCGTGCGGCGCGCCACTCAGAGGGCAGACGGGAGCTTTGGGCCCTACCAGACCATCGGCACCCTGGCGGCGGGGAGCACCGCGTATTCGGATACCACGGTCGCTCCGGGAGCGACCGTCCGGTATCAGGTGCAGGCCTGCAACACCACCGGCTGCGGTACGTCGGACGCGGCAATCGCGACGCTGCCGCCGCTGCCCGCCCCCGCTTCCGTGCGCGCCGCCATTTCGGCCGGGCGGGTCGTCGTTGCGTGGAGCTACGCGAGCGGCGGCGGGGCGTGGTTCCGGGTGTGGCGCAGCGCGCGGCTTGACGACGGCACCTTCCCGGCGTTCCGGACGATCGGCCAGGTGGGCGCGGGAGCGGCCGCCTTTGCCGACAGCGCGGTGGCGCCCGGGCACACTTACCGCTACGTGGTGCAGGCGTGCCATGGCGGGGAGTGCACCAGCTCGGCCTCGGTGCCGGTCGACGTCCCGCTCCGCCCCGCGGCACCGGCGGGGCTCTCGGCTCGGGCCGCGTCGGGACGGCGGATCGACCTGGCCTGGACGGACGCGAGCACCAACGAGAGCGCCTTCCTGGTGCGGCGGACCACGCGCCGGCCGGACGGTACCTTCCCCCCGCACCAGACGGTCGCCACGCTGCGGGCCGGCAGCACCGCCTACGCGGACCTGGCCGTGGAGATCGGCGGGGTCTACCACTACCGCGTGGCGGCGTGCAACACCAGCGGGTGCGCCTTCTCCAGCCTGCCGTCCAGCGGGGTGACGGTCGCCTGGGCGCCGGCGGCTCCCACGGGGGTGGTCGCCCGCGCGGTCCCGGCTGGGCGCGTGGAGGTCGGCTGGACGGACGCGAGCGGTAACGAGACGTCGTTCCGGGTGCAGCGCAGCGCGCGGCGGCCGGACGGCACCTACCCGCCGTTCCAGACGATCGGCACCGTGCCCGCGGGAGCGACCGCCTTCTCCGACGCCACCGTGGCGGGAGGGAGCACCTACCGGTACCGCGCGCAGGCGTGCAGAAACGCCACGTGCACCTCGTCCGCGTCGGTCCCGGTGACGATCCCGGTGCCGTGAGGCCCGCGCACCGCCGGCTGCGCCGTACCGCGCCGTACCGGGGTGGCGTGGAGGGACGGCACCGCGTTCGCCCCGCCCGGGACGGTCCAGGTGTCCCGCCCGGCGTCCGCCTGGCCGCCGCACCCGGCACCGGTACTTCGCCACCGGCCGTGGAGGGAAGCCTGACCCGCATCGAATCCACGCCGTGAGAAAGGGCGAAGCCCGGTGCGGGCACGACCCGGCCCCCGCCCGGGGGGAAGCAGGAGCGGGGGATGGGACTCCCCGGGGCCGGGTGCCGGCGGCGGCGAACCCATCGGAAGAATCCCCACAGCGCACGAGCCGGATTCCTGTCCGGCGCCCACCCGCGCGCGGGTAGCTTCCAGGGTGAGGAGGACCGCGTTCGTTCTCGATCTCAGGAGGCCCCGATGCAACCGAACCAGATCCGCTCCGTGCTCGCCGCGACGGACCTCACCCCGGCGAGCGACGACGTGCTCCGCAGCGCGGGCCGCCTCGTACAGGCGTCCGGCGCGGCCCTGCACGTGGTCCACGCCTTCGACCTGGAGCTTTCGCCCTACCCGGGGATCCATGGCCCCGCGCCTACTTTCCCGGGCCGCATCGCCGAAGCGGAGGAGCGGCTGGCGGAGCAGCTCGCGCGCACGCTTCCCCCGGGCGTGGAGGCCGCAAGCGGGCGGATCGTCATCTACCTGGCGCACCGGGCCATCGTGGAGCGCGCCGGGGAGGTGGAGGCGGACGTGGTCGTGCTGGGCCCGCACCGCAGCCCGGAGACGGGACTGCTGGGGACCACCGCCGACCGCGTGATCCGTTCCGCGCCCTGCCCGTGCCTGGTGGTGCGCCGCCCGCTGCAGCTGCCGCTGCGCCGCGTGCTGGTGCCGATGGACCTGTCCGAGCCCGCGGAGGACGCGCTGGCGGTGGCGCTGCGGTGGGGCGC
>DASTNU010000576.1:0-2101 GCA_035720605.1 Longimicrobium sp.
CCGCCGATCCACCGCCGCTGCCACGCCGCGTAGTCCGCGTACTGCACCGGCAGCGGCGGCAGCGGGTCCGGCTCGCCCGCGCGGAAGGCCGCGTACAGCACGCTCAGCTCCCGGACGAGCACCCCGGTCGACCAGCCGTCCGAGACGATGTGGTGCATCGTCAGCAGCAGTACGTGATCGTCCGCCGCCAGCCGGATCAGCCGCCCCCGGATCAGCGGGCCCCGCTCCAGGTCGAAGGGCGCCCCGGCCTCCTCTGCCACGAGGTCGTGCAGCGCCCGGTCCGCGTCCGGCTCGCCCCGCAGGTCGTGCTCGGCCAGCGCGAATCCGCCTTCCTCGGCGGCGATCCGCTGCACCGGCTCGCCGTCCACCCTCACGAAGGTGGTCCGCAGCGCCTCGTGCCGCGCCACGATCCTGTCCAGCGCCCGCCGGAGCGCTCCCGGATCGAGCGTCCCCGCCAGCCGCAGCCGGCGCGGGACGTGGTAGGTGGCGCCCAGCCCGCCCATCTCCTCCAGGAACCACAGCCGTTGCTGCGCGAACGACAGGGGCAGCGGCGCGGCGCGGTCCGCGCGCTCGATCGGCGGCAGCTCCGCGTGCGCCGCCGCCTCCAGCCCCCGCGCGAACTCCGCCAGCACCGGCCGCGCGAACACCTCGCCCAGCTCCACCTCCACCCCCAGCACCTGCCGCACCCGCGAGACCACCTGCACCGCCAGCAGCGAGTGCCCGCCCAGCTCGAAGAAGTGGTCCCACCGGCCCACCCCCTCCACCCCCAGCAGCTCCGACCAGATCTCCGCCAGCGCCTCCTCCACGCCGCCCGCCGGCGCCTCGTGGCCGTGCCGCGCGTACGCATCCCCGGCGGGGGCCGGCAGCGCCCGCCGATCCACCTTGCCGTTGGGCGTCAGCGGCAGCGCATCCAGCGCCACGTACGCCGCCGGCACCATGTGCGCCGGAAGCCGCTCGGCCAGGTGCGCGCGCAGCGACGCCGCGTCCGCATCGCCCACGTGGTACGCCACCAGCCGCGGGTCCCCCGGCGCATCCGCGCGCGCCAGCACCACGGCCTCGCGCACCCCCGGATGCTCCGCCAGCCGCGCCTCGATCTCCCCCGGCTCGATCCGGAAGCCGCGCACCTTCACCTGCGCATCGTTGCGGCCCAGGAACTCCATGACGCCGTCCGGCCGCCACCGCGCCAGGTCGCCCGTCCGGTACAGCCGGGCTCCCGCCCCGCCGCCGAACGGGTCCGGCGCGAACCGCTCCGCCGTAAGCCCCGGGCGGCCCAGGTACCCGCGCGACACCTGGGCTCCGCCGATGGACAGCTCCCCCGCCACGCCCACCGGCACCGGCTCGCCCGTACCGTCCAGGACGTAGACCCGCGTGTTCGCGATCGGCCGGCCGATGGGCACGGACGCGCCCCGGTCCCGCCCGGGATCGAAGCGGTGGACCATGCACCCCACCACCGCCTCCGTCGGGCCGTACTCGTTGTAGATCGCCAGCCGATCCCCCGACGCCGCCGCCACGGACCGCGCCAGCGGCGTCTTCAGCTCTTCTCCCCCCACGATCAGCGTGCCGGCCCGCCGGTCCCGCAGGTCGCGCCCTTCGAGCAGCACCAGGTGGGAGGGCGTCAGCTTGGCGACGTCCACGCGATCCTCTTCGACCACGCGCAGGACCGGGAGGTCGTCGCCGGCTTCGCCGGCGTAGACGACCGCGGTCCCGCCCGTGACCAGGGGAACGAAGATCGACGTGACCGTGAGGTCGAAGGCGACGGAGGAGTACAGGGCGAACGCGCGCGGGGCGCCTTCCGCGTACCGGCCCGCGGCCCACCACGCGTAGTGCGCCAGCCCCCGGTGGGTGACCATCACGCCCTTGGGCCGGCCCGTGGAACCCGAGGTGTAGATGAGGTAGGCCAGGTGATCCGGGGTCAGCCCGGCGCGCTCCGGGTCCGTCGCCGGCTCGTCCGCCCACGCCGGCGCGGCCGCGTCGAGGACCAGCACCGGCGCCTTCACGCCCCCCAGCAGCGCGTCCAGCCCGCCGCCCGGCGTCTCCTGCGCCAGCACCGCCGCGGGGGCGCTGTCCTCGAGCATGAAGCGGAGTCGCTCCGGGGGGTACG